>PWUB01000183.1 GCA_003563755.1 Clostridia bacterium | reverse complement strand
CCTGAACCAGTACTGCATCCACCTGCTGTCGGGTCGCGTGGTTCAGTCATCACTGCCATCGAATGTCACGGAGGCTTTGGAGACTACCATTCGGCAGGCTTATTATGACGCCGTCAGCATTTATGATGAACCGATCTGGTAGGAACGGGAGCAGGGTGGTGACTACGGCAATTGCAGTGGGTCGCTTCAAACAATTAATTACGGCATACCTGACCTGAGGGCTGGTGTGCACATTGAGGCGTTCCGCGAGCAGAAGGCGCGCACCAGGGACCGGGGCAAGAGGCGCATTCTTGAGGCAACGGATTCACTTTATTTTGAGTACGAGGGAGATAGGCGCGTTTTGGCCGCGGTGACCTATCAAACCGTACCCACAGACCCAGAGATTTTCGATGGAAAAGACACCGAGGAACTGATGAAGATGGCGAATCGTGCGTGGAGAATGACCAGCTTCATCATCTCTTTCATCACCCAAATCGCCATGGGAGGCCCGGCGGTGCTTCCGCCGTCGGTCGTTCCTGAAGAAGAGCGCGGCAAGCGTGTATTTGGGATAGAAGCACAAAGCGCAAGCGAGTAATCCTGGTGAAGCCCCGGTGGAGAATGCTCAGTGCCTCAATGACCCGACAACCGGACTACCGATACCGTCCAGTGTGACACACACGCGTTGATCCGCGGAGCCGGGGGATCCCTCGAACTCGGCCCGGCGAAGACGGCCAGGAGTGAACGCACGATCAGCATCTCTCGGGAGGATGCTGAGGAGCTTTGCCCGAATCCGGGATACCGAGGAGCGTCTGGCCTCTACTGCCGAATACGACGACCACGGCCTGGTGTTCGCCACCCGCCGGGGCACGCCGATCGCGCCTTGGAACCTGCTCAGGCAGTTCAAGCAGCTCAGGAAGGAGGCCGGGCTGCCCGAGATAACCTTCCACGACCTGAGGCATACGCACGCCACCATGATGCTCGCCGCCAGCATCGCTCCCAAGATCATAGCCGAGCGCCACCGGCACACCGGATCTCGACGACCCTGGACATCTACGCGCACGTTCTCCCGGACATGCAGAAGGAGGCAGCGGAGCTCATTGCAGCCCTCCTCAGGGTGCCCCCGGACAGTAGCTCGTGACCTGAAGGTGCCCAATCAGTACCCAATCGGCCATTTCAGCACCACTTTCCAGAAACAGTTAAACCCCCGAATCCCTTACGGGGCGGGGGTTCAGCGTGTGGGCGGTACTGGACTTGAACCAGTGACCTCATGCATGTCAAGCATGCGCTCTAGCCACCTGAGCTAACCGCCCAATAAACCTTCTTCTTGAGGCGACGGGCGGATTCGAACCGCCGAATAAGGGTTTTGCAGACCCCTGCCTTACCACTTGGCTACGTCGCCGCTCGTGAGCGGGAAACGGGATTCGAACCCGCGACCCTCTGCATGGCAAGCAGATGCTCTACCACTGAGCTACTCCCGCATGTGCCGCAGGGCAGACTCGAACTGCCGGCACGGGGATTTTCAATCCCCTGCTCTACCACCTGAGCTACCGCGGCACTTTATCGCGTGAACTATTGTACGTGATTTCACTGCCCTTTGCAACCCGGACCACACCCGTCAGCGTTGACCTGAGTTGCATAGGTAGCACCCTTGGCCGCGGCCCTGGCCATGTGAAAACCCCCCGCGTTCCACGAGGGGCTTCGCTGTGTGGGCGAGACTGGGATCGAACCAGTGACCCCCTGCTTGTAAGGCAGGTGCTCGTTCCGCTGAGCTACTCGCCCGAGCATGGCTCAGTATACAGGATGACGGTGCCTGAGTCAATAAACGCTGCTCTCATGTCACAGCATACTCAGTGTATGTCGATGCGCCCTGCCACTCCGGAGGATTCGCCGCGGCGCCCCAGATCCGCAACGTGCTGTGCCCTGATCCGCTGGGCCTCCGGAGTCATCCAGTTGAACAGAATCGGCATGATGCCGAGCCCGAAGGAGTCCCCCACCGGAAACTCTCTTACCCTTTCCTCTCTGGTCACGGTAACCCCCATCCTTTCGGTGAGTTACCGTTAGAATCCCCGCCGGCGCAGCCGGCGATACGATCCCAGGCTGCCACTGCACACCAGAGGTCACTTAAGGGGCCAGAGGTCGAGATCGAGCTCCTCATCCCGCTCTCGACAAAGGGGCTCGCCGTCAAACTCGGCAATGCAGAACTCGGTGACCAGCACCTCGTTCCCCGGCATCACGTGTCCGCCATACGCCTGGCCGAGCTCATCACCCACGGTCATATGTAGGTGCAGGACGGTGTCGTCCCCCTTGCGAGAGATACTGCCGTGGCAAGTGACGATCTCGAGGGGCTCATCGAAGGTCAGCTCGACGTATTCCTTCTCATCCTGATCAAAGAACCCCAGGACTCCCCTCTTGACCGTGCCCAGGGCCCAGATATAGCCGGACGAGATCTTTAGCTTCTCGGTGGCTCCCGTGAGAGCCGTCAGCAGGTCGTCTCCTGCAACGAGCCTTCCCATGTGAAGCTTCTCCAGCTGATATGTTCGCATGAAGCATCCTCCCCGGGCGCGGCCGCCCTCGCCTGACCTACTGTCTACCCGCAACCCATGGACCCTCTATGAGTAAGTTGGCTCCAACAGGAGATCCGCAAGGCCCATAACTATCGGTTACCCCCTGAAGTAAGTAACCTTGCCATGAGCCCCGCGGACGATATCTATTGTAACCGTCCCCGCCGAAATTATGCTGTGCATGAATCTCAGCCGTCAGACGGCTTTCACTTCCTTAACCTCGGGGATTTCGTTCTTGAGGACCCGCTCAACCCCCATCTGAAGGGTGACGGAGGCCATGGGGCAACCGACACAGGCCCCGGTAAGGCGAACGGACACCACGCCCTCGTCCTCGTCAACCTCGACCAGGTCGATGCCACCGCCGTCGGCCCGAAGAGCCACCCGGATCTTCTTGAGAACTTCCTCGACCTTCTCCTTCACAGTAACACCCCCCATCCAACCCAGATTGATTATATGAGAGAATGACCCGACAGTCCACCGGGAGACGCAGATATTGGCCGATGTCTCTGTGGGACTTCAGCAACAGTGAACTTGTTTGATATCATGCAATAGAGATAGGAGGGGTCAGAATGCCAGACCAGATAACCCTCAGTGTTATAAAGGCCGACGTGGGAGGCCATGTGGGGCACACCATCGTTCATCCCGCTCTCAT
>PWUB01000332.1 GCA_003563755.1 Clostridia bacterium | reverse complement strand
TACTCAGGACGCTCTACACCTGGCCACGAGCCCTATCACCTCGAACATGATGTTGGCGGCGGCAAGGGCGGTTATCTGGGCGACATCGCATGCCGGCAGGACCTCCACCAGGTCCATCCCGACCATGCGGGAAACGTCGAGCCGGCGAACGTACGAGAGGGCCTGGGCCGTGCTGGGACCGCCGATCTCCGGGGTGCCGGTGCCCGGGGCGTACGCCGGGTCCAGAAAATCGATGTCGAAGGTCAGGTGGAAGGTGCTGTCTCCCACGGTATCGGTCACCAGCTTCGATACCTCCGCGACGTCCATCTGCAGAAGCTCGTGGGCCTCGACCACGGTGAAACCCATCTCCCTGGTGACGGCCAGGTCGTCCGCTCCGGATAGAGAACCCCGTATTCCCAGCTGAATCGACCTCTCCGGCAGGATCAACCCTTCCTCCACGGCCCTTCGGAAGGGCGTCGCGTGGTTGAACGGCTCTCCGTACATGCTGCACCAGGTATCCGGGTGAGAGTCGAAGTGTACTAGGCCCAGGGGACCGTGTTTCTTTGCAAGGGACCGGAGGACTGCAAGGCTGATCGTGTGGTCTCCACCCAGGCAGAAAGGAACCACATCCTGCTTCAGCACCGAATCCAGCGTCTCCTCCATAAGGGACAGGCTGGCGGGGGTGTTACCGGGAACGGTGGGCGAATCACCGATGTCCGCGCCCCTGATATGATCCGAATACGACACTCCTATGACCGGGTTGTGAATCCTTATGAGGGTGGATATCTCCCGTATCGCGGCCGGACCGAACCGGCATCCCGGCCGGTAAGTCACCCCGGTATCGAAGGGCAGACCCAGCACCGCAAAATCGTATTCGGGAAGCTGCTCGTGATCGCTCACGTGGGGAAGCCTGAGAAAAGTCCTGATACCAGCGAAGGAAGGCACCCTCCCCCGCGCCCGGTAGGCCGGTGCCATGGGTTCATCGACCATCGTTACTCCTCCCTACATTCAGCAGGGTCACCCGAACAGGCGAACGCCCGCCCCGGTGCCATAGCACAGGTTCTTCTCCTCAGGGGCGGTCAATTCCTCCCTCCGGTCCCGGCCGGGAACGGAGGAAGATTATGCTCCGACAGCGGCGAATTCACCACCACGATGTTGACACCGCCCCCGGGTGTCCATATAGTCACTACATGCGTATATACTACGCCCGAGGAGGAGAGCAATGCCCGAAATACGACAGATGCTCACTGAAATGTCTGAAGTCTTCGAGGCCAAGGTGCCCGCCGACTACTCGTTGAGGGTCTGCCTACAAATCACGACCGCCGATGCTGAGACCGTGGGCTGGTATGTCAGCTGCACCGACGGCCGGTTGGAATACGGTGAGGGAACGATACCCGGGCCCGACACCACCCTCACCCTCAGCGAACAAACCCTTGGGAAGCTGCATGCGGGAACCTGGAACGGTATGACCGCCGCGGGACGGGCAAGCCTGGGCGATCCCGCGCCCCTGGACTTCTCCCTTCCGCGTGGAACCAACCCGCTGCACGCCATGCGCAGGGGCTATTTCTTCCTGACCCACTTCTTCAACACGTCGAACCCCACCACCCTCAAGTTCGGACCGGGGCACACCCGGAAAGTGCACGGCGCCGGTGCCTGTCCCCTGTTTTATCATCACGGCCTGCGCTCCGCATACTACTGCGTCACGACCGATGATATACTGAACGAAGATGGAGCAAGAGATCCCATGTCACAGGCTTTCCTGGTCATCGCGGGAACGGGAACGGCAACGGTGGGAGACAGGGAGATCGAGGTGTCCCCCGGAGATGCCATCTACATCCCGCCGCAGTCGGTGCACATGCTTCGGACCGACGGACCGGACCCCCTGGAGATAATATGGCTGGCATGGGGTGAAGGAGCCTAACCGTGAGCATACACGAACATCTTCAGAAAATCGGTTTCTCGGCGTATGAAGGCAAGGTATACGCGGCCCTGGTGGCTCACCCGGGAATAACGGGCTACGAAGTCAGCAAGCACTCTGGAGTGCCCAGGGCCAAGGTGTACGAGGTCCTGGAGAACCTCGTGAGAGGCGGGTCCGTGCTGACTACCATGGAGGAAGATCAGCAGCTGTACCGTCCCCTGCCTCCGGACATACTTCTCTCCCGCTTCCGACAGGAGATGGAGGAGACCCTCGACGGGCTGCGCGACGACCTGCAGGCCCTGCACCGGCGCCAACAGGAACCCGAACTCATCACCCTGCGGGGGTATGAGCACATCATGAACCGCGCCCGGGAGATGTGCCGGGACGCGAAACGCGGCCTTTTGGTCAGCGGGTTCTACGATGAGCTCGAAGGAGTCGCCGGGGAGATCAGGGACGCCGACGCGGACGGCAGGCAGGTCTATGTCCTGCAATTCGGCGATGAGGACCTCGGCATCGATAATCAGTTCTTCCACTCCATCAGCCCCATGCAGCACGTGCAGGTGGAGCACTACGGCAGGTGGTTCGCCGTGATCCGGGACACCGAGGAAGCCCTCCTCGCCCAGGTCCGCGGCGAGGACACCACCGCCCTGTGGACCAACCACATGGGGGTCATTCTGGCGGTAGCCATGTGGATCCAGCACGACATCAGCCTCCACGTGATCATAGATGAGGCGGATCCTCAAATGGTGGAGGACATCTCCAGGAAGATCAATGCTCGCCTCGCCGGTCTGTCGCAGCTGAACCTTCCCGAGTAGATCCATGACGGACGGACCGGACGCACCCTGCTGGGCGTCGCGGCTCCGTTCGGCTCTCCCCCGTTTGGGCTGAAGAACCCCTATGCCCCGCTGAGAATACCATGAAAAAGAGCCTACCTGAGGAGGTGAACCGCACCATGGAGGCGGAAAGAGACCAAACGCGATGCAGCGCCTGCTCACAACCGGAGCCACCCGAAGAACAGACCGAGACCGAGGAGGCGGGGAATAACGATGAATCCTCCCGCGAGGTATGTCCTCCCCACACAGAAACCTACAGCGTGGCTCCTGGTGAAAACTTCTTCGACGTAGCCAGCAAGTTCAACACCTCGCTGGATGCACTCCTGAAAGCCAACCCTTCCGTGGATCCCGACCGCCTGAGGGCGCCGCAGAAGCTGCGCATCCCCGACGGCGTGCAGGCCGCAGGTCAAGACCATGACTGCCCCGAGCACACAGAACCGTACACCCTGAAAAGGGGCGATGACTTCTTCAACCTCGCGAGGCAGTTCAACACCACCAT
>PWUB01000188.1 GCA_003563755.1 Clostridia bacterium | reverse complement strand
CATCGAGTCCGCGGGATTGACGGAGCGGGAACAGGATGTTGTGGGCCTCATCCTGCAGGGATACACCAACCAGCAGATCGCCGACGAGCTCAGGATCACCATCAACACGGTGAAGACCCACATAAGAAACATATATGCCAAGACCGGTGCCTCCAGTCGGGCGGACTTCATCCTCAAGATCAGCGGTCCGGATGTGAAAATCTAGGGCGATTCGCCTCCGTCGGGTAGGATGCCCCTGTGCTGCACCCGGGGCAGAGGGGTGGGATTCGCCGCCGGATGACTCTCATTGTCTCCCGTGCATTGTAGGAGTGGGACGGGGGAGAGAAGAATACATACAGTGAAGAACACCATGGATCCGCTGGGTGCGGATCGTGGCACGAAGGAGGGTTTCATGTTCACCGTGCGGAGGATCACCGCCATACTGACGGTCCTGTTTCTCAGCGTCCTCGTTATGACCGGATGTGCGCCGTCCGACGCCGCCGAGGAGGAACCGGAGGTGGTGGATCAAGAACCCGGACCAACGGATTCCCCCGACGTGCGAGAAGAGGTCCCGCCGCCCGCACCGTGGGTGATGATGACTCCCGGGGATATCCGGCCGGGTGACCCGCTGTTTGTGTACATGCACGGGGTGGCTCCCGGGGAGCACGCGGTGCTGCACGTTCTGGATATGACCCTGGACTTTCACTCCCAGGGTGAGGGACGCTTGGCGGTGGTGCCCGTGTCTTACCACGTGCCTCCCGGGGAGTACCCGATGCGAATAGAAGTGATACACGCCGGTGAGGTTTCCCACGAGATCGAAGAGGTCCTGGTCGTCACCGATCGTCAGTTCCCGGAGCAGCGGCTCTGGGTCACCGAGCAGCAGGCGGCCAAGCGGAGCAGCGACCTGTGGGCCGAGGACAGGCCCCATATGGAGCGTGCCCGGGCCCAGAGCAGGCCCGTGGCCCTGTGGACCGATGACTTCGTGCTGCCCACTGAGGGCAGAATCAGCACCGAGTTCGGGGTCATCCGGTACATAAACGATGTGGAGTCGGGGAGGCATTCGGGCATTGACATCGCCGCTTCCACCGGAACCGGGGTGCTGGCGATGAACACGGGAGTGGTGACCCTGTCCATGGAGCTGAATGTGACGGGTAAGACCATCATCGTGGATCACGGTCTGAACCTGTTCAGCGTGTACCTGCACCTCAGCCGCCTGTCCGTCGAAGAGGGGGAAATGGTGCAGCGGGGTCAGCTCATAGGGGAGGTTGGTTCAACGGGGTTTTCGACGGGCCCTCACCTGCACCTCACCGTGAGCGTGGGACGAGTCCCCGTGGACCCGTGGCTGTTCATCGACGGCGACCCTCTACGGCAGGTTCGGACGGCTGCCAGCCGTCTGCAGTACGTGCGCTGACCGACCGTCAGGACTGGGGCGAGGAAACGACATCCCTGCAACAGGCGGAGGACATCGAGAGGCGGGGTGAGTTGGGTGAGAAAGCGGATTCAAGAGATGCAGGCACGGCTGGCCGAGGGGATGGTGGGGTTTGCTGCCATCATGCCCGGTGCCAACTTCAGATACTTCACCGGCAAGCGTATGGGTACCAGCGAGAGGGTGACCATGCTCATCGTTCCTCCCCAGGGGGAGCCGGCCCTCATAGCGCCGCTGTTGGAGGCGGCCGGACTGCAGGAGGCATGTAAGATCGATACTGTCTTCAGCTACCGGGATGGACAACCGCCTGAGAGGGCGTTCCGGGAGGCGGTGGCCTGCATGGGCCTGGAGGGTCCCGTGGGTTGTGAGTACACGGCAATGCGCATGCTGGAACGCAGCATGTGGGAGCGGGCCCTTCGTGAGGCAGAATACTGCGACATAACGGACCTGGTGGCAGAACTACGAAGCATCAAGGATTCCCGGGAGATAAGTGCCATGGAGGAAGCGGTGGCCATCGTCGAGGATGTGTTCAGACAGGTCGTGCCCATGGTGGCGCCGGGAGTGACGGAGAGAGAACTGGCGGCCGCGGTGCAGGGGGGCTTGGCGGAGAGAGGCAGCGGGCTGGTGTATCCGGGAGCGGTGGCCTCGGGAGAGCGTTCCGCCCTGCCCCACGCCGGACCATCGAACAGGCGGCTGCAGGCGGGAGACCTGGTCTGGTTCGACGTCTGCGCTGAAAGGGACGGCTACCACTCGGACCTCACCCGCACCTTCTACGTCGGTGAGCCCTCCGAGCGACTGCGCGATGTCTACTGGGTGGTCCACGAGGCACAGAAGAAGGCCAGGGAGACTATCGGGCCGGGGATGACCTGTGAAGAGGTGGACCGCATCTGCCGCCGGCACATCCGCGATGCCGGATACGGCGAGTATTTCACCCACCGGACCGGACACGGCCTCGGGTTGGAGATCCACGAGCCGCCCTACATAGTGGAGGGTGATGATACCGTGCTGCGGGCAGGGATGACCTTCACCGTGGAGCCGGGAATATACCTTCCTGGAGAGGGCGGCGTCCGCATAGAGGATGACATCGTGATAACCGATGACGGGTGTCGGTCCCTCACCACCTTCACGAGGCAGCCGTACATTACCTGAGATGGATGCTAGGGAGGAGACAGGTGCAGCCTTTTGTCTTGGAGCTAGATAAAGCCAGCATAGGCGACGTGGCGCAGGTCGCGCGCGCGGCTCGCCCGGTGAGGGTGGGGGAGCGGGCGCGTGTGCAGATGCAGAAAGCCCGGGATTTCGTCGACCGCCTGCTGCAGGAGCGGGCGGTGGTATACGGTGTCACCACCGGCTTCGGCAGGTTCGCCGACGTTCTCATATCGAGAGAAGACGCCCAGAGTCTGCAGCAGAACCTGATCCGCAGCCACGCGGTGGCGGTGGGGGAGCCTCTGCCCGAGGAGGTGGTCCGCGCCGCGGTGTTTCTGAGGGTGCTGTCCCTGGCCCGGGGCCACTCGGGGGTGCGCCCCGAGGTGGCCGACCTACTGGTGGGCATGCTCAACGAGAACGTGGTGCCCGTGATCCCCCAGCAGGGTTCCCTGGGGGCGAGTGGAGATCTCTCCCCGCTCGCGCACATGGCCCTGGTTCTGATGGGCGAAGGCCGTGCCTTTCACGGTGGTGAGCTCCTGCCCGGGGGTGAGGCCCTCCGGCGAGCCGGGCTCTCACCGCTGCGACTGGAAGCGAAGGAGGGGCTGGCCCTCATCAACGGGACCCAGGTGGCGACCGCCCTCGGAGTCCTGGCGGCGGTGGATGCGGAAGTGCTGTGTCGGAGTG
>PWUB01000292.1 GCA_003563755.1 Clostridia bacterium | reverse complement strand
GAGCCGGGCTGGCGGAACGACTGCCAGGCCCGATTGTGCTCCAGCATGGAGTGGTGCTCGCGTCCCCCTATCAAGGCCTTGACGTGGCCGGTGAAGGGATCTACGACCACGATGGCGACCTGGAGATCCTTCTCGAACTCGCCCAGGGGGAAGTTTTCGTCCAGGTGGTTTCGTACGGCGTCCTCGGCGGCCTCCTGGATGCTCATATCCAACGTGGTGTACACGCGGAGTCCGCCC
This sequence comes from Clostridia bacterium, assembly GCA_003563755.1. Next base: position 2,996 of record PWUB01000292.1, on the reverse strand, counting down.
CCGTAGACCATGTCAGGGCTGTAGCGATCGAGGAGCTGCGACAGCACGTAGTCTATGAAGTGGGCCGCAGGAGAGTTAGCCTCGTGCGCCGAGGACAGGCCCACCAGCTCGATCCGGTAGGCTTCCGCCCGGCGGCGTTCCTCCTCGGTTATGAAGCCCTCCCGTACCATGGCCGAAAGCACCGAGGACATGCGCCTGCTCGCCAGCTCCATGTCCCGGTACGGTGAGTACGCATTGGGCCCCACGGTCAGACCAGCCAGCATGGCAGCCTCGGCCAGGTGAAGGTCCCAGACGTCCTTTCCGAAGTAGACGTGGGCGGCGGCCTGGACACCGTGGGCCCCGTGGCCCAGGGGGATCTGATTCAGGTACAGGGCAAGGATCTGGTCCTTGGTGTAGGCCCGCTCCAGGTTGACGGCCAGGATGGCCTCCTGGATCTTTCGTTCGTAGGTCTGCTCGAGACCGATCGGCCAGGCGTTACGGGCCAGCTGTTGGGTGATGGTGCTTCCACCCTGGATGGGCCCGCCGGTCAGGTTGTTCCAGGCGGCACCGATGATGCGGTAAAGGTCCAGACCGAAGTGTTCGTAGAAACGGTGATCCTCGATGGCGATGAAGGCCTTGCGGACCTCATCCGGGATCTCGGAATACTCGACGATGATCCGATTCTCCGGACCGTGCAGGGGCGCGATCTGCTCGCCGGCCGAATCGTACACGAAGGAGGTGACCTGCGGTGCCGGACGTACGTCGTGGATGTGCGGCATAGCACGGAGGGCGCTGGCAACCATGCCGGCACCCACCCCCGCCCCGGCTATCAAGGCCACGATCACTACCAGCAGTAGAATGCGAGACCAGCGGACAGATCGTTTCCTGCGTCTCTGTTTGCGAGATGCATTCCTTCTCGATTCTGCCAAGCAGGACCCCTCACTCTCAGATGCTCTTAGATATTATAACACAAGCGTCCACCCCAGCTGCATCCGCCCCGGGTCTCCGTTGACTGTACGGACGTAGGAGGTGTCTCTATCGTTCCATCGGCACCCGTCTCCAACTTGTGGGGGCGTGTCGGACGATGTGAGCTGGCTTTCTGATGCACGAGGATGGCAGGGCCCGAGTCACCGGATCAAACGGGTGAGAAGGACCGACACCACCAGGTGCAGCCCGAAGGCGAAGAGGACGAATCCCCCCAGGTATCTCGCCCAGGCTGTTAGGCGCCCGCCCGAGAGGCGCTCCCCGCCGAAGCCGAGGGCCGGCCCCAACAGGAGGAGGGGCGACAGGGCCGTGCCCAGGGCGAAGGCCGCTCCGCTCGCTGCTCCCGCCCCCGGGTTACCCGATGCTGCGGCGTGGGTGACGAGGCCCAGCAGGAGGGGGCAGGGGGTGAGGGCCGCCAGGAGGCCGGCCGTTCCCATGGCCCTTCCCGAGGTACGGACGAGTGAACGGTGCAGCCGCCGGCAGAGGGAGCTTCCGTCGACAAAGAGCACCGCCAGGGCCAGGGCCACCAGGAAGACGCCCAGCACCAGCCGGGCCGCGAGGATGAAGGCGCCCGCCACCAGCACCCGGTACAGGAGCATTCCCGCGGCTCCAGCCAGGGTTCCCAGGGCGGTGTAGGCCAGGATACGCGCCGCATTGAAGTACAGAACGTCGGCCAGGGCCTCCCTGGCTGAGCTCCCGGTCATGCCTATGTAGGGGAGTACCACCAGGAAATGGTGCCCCAGGCAGGGACCGAGGGCGGCCGACAGACCGATGAGGAACCAGCCTCCCGTGCTGATGTGTTCCGGACTCATATCCCGCTCACCTCCCCGGGAGAACAGCCCTCAACTCGCTGACGCAATGAGTACCACCAGGCTCGAGATCTTGAAGGCGGCCAGTAGCAGCAGGGTGTGCAAGAGGCCGATGGTGGGAAACAGAAAGATCGCCACGGCCAGGCCGCCGAACCAGCCGCCCATCAGGTCCGCCGCGTACAGCGTACCCGCGACGGTCTCGGTGTCCTCGCGCTCCCGTCCCACTATGCCCGCTGCCAGGGGGAACTGGGCTCCCACGGCAGCCCCGGAGAGAGCCGCATAGAGCGCTATCGCTCCGATGACCACACCGCTCGGCAGCCAGCTCACGGCCCCCTGAAGAAAGATGCTCACCCCGTACAGTCCCACCAACAGAAGTGCTATCCCTGCCTCCAGGAGACGGAAGATCCCCTCGGGCCCCTGTGTGCGTGCCCGGGCCGTGCCCCATGTTCCGCCGGCGAAGATTCCCGCCATGAAGGCCGCCACCAGCAGCCCCGCCATCCGGTACACGTACCCGTACAGGCACTGGAAGACGAACAGGACCAACAGGTCGAAGGCCATCCCCGCCGCACCGCTGGTCCACAGGGCGTAGCTGACGTCATACCGCCCCCGGTGTCGGCGGCGGCCCAGGACGCCGACCAGCACCAGGGCGAGCACGGCGGGCAGGAGGAAGAAGGCCGCCGGACTCGTGTCCCCGAGGGAAGACAGAACGGCCGCCAGTCCCGGGGAGAAGGCGCTGCCCCAGTGGATGAGGGAGTACAGGAGAGCCGCCGGGTTGAAATCCAGGTTGGGCCGGGCCCCGCTGGATGCCAGGATTTCCTCGGCGCGCACGCGCCTGGCCTCCCCCAGGCGGTAGGCAAGGTAGTCGGGGGTCAGAAACCCGTCGGTGATGCCCCGCTGCCCCAGGCGGGACGAGAGCAGCGCGGGGTCGGTATCGACGGGCCCCGGGGAGGCGAGGAAGTAGTTGGTTTCCCCGGGTATGATCACCACGTTATCGAAGACCCGCTGGGCAGTCCGGTACAGGCTGGCGTTGAGATCCGCGGTCTCGGGCGTCATGTATCCTGCTGCCGCGGGGGCGGAAAAGGCCAGGAAGCCGTCTGCGTTGAGCCGCCCGCGGACGATGGAGAAGAACTCGGCGGTGAACAGGCGGTTCGCCTGCAGGGTCTGGGGGTCGATGAACCCTATCACCACCATGTCAAACCGGTCCTGGGTCTCGGCCAGGTAGAG
>PWUB01000334.1 GCA_003563755.1 Clostridia bacterium | reverse complement strand
GCGGGACTCGCACCAGGATGCGGTCCCTACAAGGTGATCACAGACCTGTGCGTGATGGGTTTCGATGCCACCGAGCGTCGGATGATGGTGGAGAGCGTCCATCCAGGCGTCACTCGTGAGCAGATAATCGCCAGTACCGGGTTTTCCCTGGTGTGGTCAGACCAACTGGCTACGACTGACCCGGTCACCGACCGCGAGCTAAGGGGGCTTCGCGAACAGGTGGATCCCCTGGGAGTGATCATCGGACGGAACTGATACGACGCATATATGCCTCCATGCGAGGAATCTGCTCAGCCTGCCCGACTGATCGGCCGCATGCGCATCCACACGGCTGTTTAATGCTTCTCACACCCTCGTTCGACGGCATGGGAGCAGCGGCTGCAGGCTGGATCAGTGCGGAGGTAATCCCCTTCGTTCTCACGAGACGATGGTACACTCAACACCAGGGGTTTCACCCCTGCGATCACTGTGAAAATGATGACCGATTTCGCCTTGAATATTCCCATCTCATGCATTAGTGTTGGGGCTGTGAGATGACATAGGTCCTGTTGATGTGACGCTGAAAGAGGTGTCCTCGCAATGAGCTCGAATGCGGCACTGGGCGGTCTCTGGGAATATCTGTGGCATCTGCACAGACAGACGAAAAGAATTGTCCGGTTAGATATCGCTGACGCCGGCCCTACTTCGCTGGAGTCTGTGCCAGAGACGGATGTGACAGAGGATGAAGCATCGACCGAGATCCATGACGCCGGTGTTCGCGAGATCATACCCTCCGGGGATCCACAAAAGGGCGGCGGCCTGGACGTGGGCGAAGACTACGGAATGCGGCAGAAGATCGGTCTCTTCCTGGGTCCGGCTCTGTTCTTAGTCTTCCTTGTCATGCCCACCCCGGCCGGGATGACTGTCCCTGCTCAGCGAACCCTGGCGAGCACCGCCTGGATAGCTACCTGGTGGATCTCGGAGGCCATCCCTATTCCGGCCACCTCCCTGCTACCCATCGTGCTGTTTCCTCTGATGGGCATCATGGATGCTGGCACATCGACGGCCCCGTACGCTAACACGAACATCTTCCTCTTCATGGGCGGTTTCATGATCGCGGTATGCATCGAGAGATGGAACCTGCATCGGCGCGTTGCCCTTAACATCATCAGCGTTATCGGTACCAGCCCCGACCGACTGGTCCTCGGCTTCATGGTGGCAACGGCCTTTCTGTCAATGTGGATCTCTAATACTGCTACCACCATGATGATGATGCCGATTGGCCTTGCCGTTATACTGCAGGTGGGCACGATGGTCCAGGAGAAGCGGATTGCTGGGATCGATGTGAGACAGGGCAGCTTCAACTTCGGTACCTGCCTGATGCTTTCCATCGCCTACGCTGCCTCCATCGGCGGGATCGCCACCCTGATCGGTACACCTCCCAACATCGTATTCGCGAGCATCGCCGAGGAGATGTTCAACATCGTGATCGGCTTTGATCGGTGGATGATGTACGGTCTTCCCGTGGCGGCGCTGTTCCTGATTGCGGCGTGGCTGTACATGACCCGGGTGGCTTACCCCCCGAAGATCAAAGAGATACCCGGGGGTAGACAACTGGTCGAGGATCAGCTCCGGGAACTGGGTTCGATCACCAGGGAAGAGAAGCTGGTTGCCATGGTGTTCGGCGGTGTCGCCCTGGCCTGGATAACTCGCTCCTTCATCCTGGTGCACCTATTCCCGTTGATACACGACTCGGTGATCGCCATGATCGGGGCGGTCATCACCTTCCTGATTCCGGTCAACCTCAAGAAAGGGGTCTTTCTGAACGACTGGAAGACCGCGGTGAATATCCCGTGGGGCATCCTGCTTCTGTTCGGAGGAGGCCTCTCGATCGCGGCGGCCTTCACCCAAACCGGGCTGGCGAACTGGATAGGCATGCAGCTTTCGGCCCTCGAGGGTTCGCACATGCTGGTTATCATGCTCACCCTGGTCGCCCTGGTCATATACCTGACCGAGATCACGTCCAATACCGCCACCACATCCATGATGATGCCCGTCACCGCTGCCATGGCGTCGGCCATGCTGGTTCACCCGTTTGCCCTCATGGTGACCGCCGCAACCGCAGCCTCCTGCGCTTTCATGCTGCCGGTGGCAACGCCGCCGAACGCGGTGATATTCGGCAGTGGCTACGTCAAGATACCCGATATGGTGAAGGCAGGCGTGTGGTTGAACATGACCGGCGTCGTGGTCATCGCTCTCGTCGCGTACTTATGGCTGCCGTTGGTGTGGGGTATCAACATCAGCACCCTCCCTGCCTGGTGAGGTGCTGAGCTCCGCGAAATCCAGGATTTCAACCTGACCCCAATCCGAGCCGGTACACCGGCAGCGAGGGGTCAGGTTGGTTGGGAGCTGACACCCCGAAACGTGAAGGGCCGGGGCCGCCGTTGAACCGCGGCAGCCTCGACCCGATGCAGGCGACGAACAGCCCAGCATCATTCCCTCGTGACGTAGTCCGGAATGAGCATGGGTGATCGGGTGGTTCCGAGGCCGGCCGCGGCCAGCTCCTCGTTGAAGCGAACCACGTGCTCCAGGTGAGGTGTTCCCACGCTTATCGAGTCTAGTTGATCAGCCGCATGATTTCCGGCCCTGCGCCCGAACACCAGTATGTCTAGCAGACTGTTGCCCATCAGGCGGTTCCGACCGTGGATTCCCCCGGCTGCCTCACCGGCGATGTACAGGTTCTGTACCTGCAGGCTCCGTCCGTGCTCATCTATCTCAATACCACCGTTTTGGTAGTGCAGGGTCGGGTAGATGAGGATCGGATCCTTCGTCATATCGATGTCAAACCGCTGATACTGCCTGTACATGGCGGGAACCTGGGCCCGTATAGCACCTGGACCGTGTATCATTTCAATCATCGGCGAATCAAGCCACACGCCGGGCTGACCGGTGACGGTCTCAAATCCCTTTCCGCGCTGACATTCGCTGATGATAGCTGATGATACTGCGTCCCTGGTCTCCAGGGAGTAGACGAACTGTTCTCCGTCAGCGTTGACGAGCTGGGCTCCAATCCCCCTGACCTTTTCCGTGACCAACTGCCCCACCATCTGTTCGGGGTAGGCCACACCCGTGGGATGGAACTGGGTCGACTCCATGAACACCAATCTGCACCCGGCACGATACGCCATGGTGAGTCCGTCACCGGTGGCACCGTAGTGGTTGCTGGTCGGAAAGCCCGATATGTGAAGACGGCCGAAACCGCCGGTGGTCAGGATGACGGTCTTGGCCTTCGCAGTCATGAGCTCTCCGGTCTCAAAATTCTTGAGCACAGCACCGACACACTGGCCCTCCCCGTCCAACAGCAGCTCGAGGGCGGGACAGAACTCTACGACCGGAATGCTGTGGTTGCGGATCTCGTCGCGAAGAGTCCTCATGATTTCGGCACCGGTGTAATCGCGGGCGAAATGCATCCGCTTACGAGATGTGCCGCCACCGTGAATTGTCATCATGGTGCCGTCGGGCTCCTTGCTGAACATGGTTCCGAGCTGCTCCAGCCACTGGATGATGTGGGGTGCATCGCCCGTGAGGGCCCGCACCAGCTCCCGTTTGTTGGTGAAGCCTCCTCCGCCGATGACATCCAGGTAGTGTATGACAGGTGAATCATGGGCCTTGGTGGCGGCCTGGATCCCTCCCTGTGCCATCATGGTGTTGGCATCACCCAGTCGCAGTTTCGTCACGACAAGAACGTCGGCTCCCCGTGCGTGGGCGGTGAGAGCAGCTGCCACCCCCGCCCCGCCACCGCCGATCACCAGCACCTCCACGTCAAAATCGGGGTCCTGCAGATCGACAGCTTCAGGGTCGATCACCGACCTGCCCTCCAGGCAGTCGACAACCTCCTGGGGCATGCGGTCTGAAGTGTTCGGTCCCACCCTGACCGCCCGCTGGCTGTCATCGCGGTAGTCGGGATGGAAGGACCGGAGCAGATCCTCCTTATCGTCGGGGCTGAGGGAGGGGTGTCGCTCCTGTAGTCTGCGGGCGCGCGTCTCCTCCACCCTGCGGATAGACTCGCACATTTCATCCGTGTACACGTCTGTCATCCTCCCTACTCCTCGATGTCACGGGCGTTGTACATCTCCCGTAACTGCCCCTCGTCGGCGTTGACGATCTTGCCCATCTCCTCATCGAACTCGCCATCCTCGATCTGCTCCAGGCGCTCTTTCAAGTGCCCGGTGGCGGGTGCCATGTGCCGTGCATACAAGCGTCTAGCCAGGATGGCTACGTTGTACTGAGCCTGTTCTGAAGGACACCGAGATGCACAGAGGCCACACATTATGCAGTCAAAAGACATGTCCGCGACCGCAGCTATGTCTCCCCTCATCGCCCTGGCCATGATATCCATCACATCTAGGTCCTGGGGACAGGCCTTGGTGCATGAGTTGCAGCCGACGCAGCGGGACAGTTCCGGGTACAGCCGCATCAGGGTCGCCAGGTCCGGCGTGAGCTCATCGATGTCATGAAGGGCTCGATTGGCCGGATAGAAGGGGATCTGTGCCAGATACATGCCATCCTCAGCCACAGTCTGACAGGCCAACCCCACCTTCAGGCGGTAATCACCTTCGGTCCGGTATACGGTGCCGCAGGCACCGCAGAAACCGCCGCGACAGCCGGTACCCCTGATCAGTGTGTAGCCGGCATACTCCATCGCCTTCATGATGGTGAGGCCCTCAGGCACCTCGTAACGCTTGCCCATCAGATAGACGGAGATCATCCTTGCAGGTGTATCTTCGGTGACCGTTTCGCTCTGAGCCATGTTCCTCCCCCCTCCTTTTCAGTACTCCTGAGGCAGCTTCTTGAGCTGCTCATAGGTAAAAACGGGTCCGTCCACGCATACGTACTTATCGCCGAGGTTACAGCGGCCACATTTGCCGATTCCGCACTGCATCTTCAACTCCAGCGTGGTGACGATCTGCTCATCGGTGAACCCCAGCCGCTTAAGCGACTCGATGGTGAACTTGATCATGATCGGTGGCCCACAGGTTACCGTGATCGTGTTCTTTGGTGAGGGAGCGAGATCCTCGAGGAAGTGGGGAACCAGCGCGACCGCACCATCCCACTCATCATCTCCCGCATCCACCGTCAGGTGCACCCCCACGTCGTCGGCAGCGGGCCAGTTGTCGAAGATCTCCCGCTTGAAACACAGATCTCCCGGGGAGCGTGCCCCGTAGATGATCTGAACCCTGTCGAAATCGTCGCGCCTGTCGAGACAGTGGTTTATCAGTGATCTCAACGGCGCCAGGCCGATGCCTCCACCGACGAACAGAAGATTCTTACCGTACCATTCATCCACGGGGAAGGCATTGCCGTAAGGGCCCCGCACACCGATCTTGTGCCCGGCCTGCAACTCATGAAGCGCACCCGTCACACGGCCCGCGTTCTTCACGCTGAACTCATACGGTTTCCCGGGGCGGTCCGTAGAGGAGATGGAGATCATGCACTCCCCCACTCCGAACACGCTCAACATGGCGCACTGACCCGGACGGTAGGAAAAGGGTGTGCCTGCATCCTGGGCCACAACGAAGGTCTTCACATCAGAGATCGCGGTCTCCTCGATGATGTCCTGGATCGTGGCTACCTCGGGCACCAGCGGATTGTGGCCCATCAAACAACCCCTCCTATCTCGCTGATAACTGCCAGCATATGAAGACCGACGGGGCATTTGCGCACGCAGCGGCCGCAGCCTGTGCACCCGTACTCATCGTAGTTCGACGGGTGGTAGCTCAGCTTGTGCATGAACCTCTGCCTGACTCTCTCCATCTTGGTCGGTCTCGGGTTATGTCCACCGGCCATCAGCATGAAGTCTTCGAACTGGCACGAGTCCCAGCCGCGCATTCGCCAGCCGGCGTTCCCCCGCACCGCGTCGAACACTGCATAGCAGTGACACGTGGGACACACATAGGCACAGACGCCGCAGCTGTGGCAGCGGTCCGAAACGTCCCTCCAGTATGGGTGGTCAAACAGGTCACCGCCGCTCTCGTCGATCCTTTCCATGTCGAGCTTGTCGGCCGCGGGTATCTCCGTGGTCTCGGCAGTCCTTCTGGCCTTTTCTCCCTCGCCCTCCTCCAGTTCGCAGAGGAGGTCGTCAACGGCCGCGATGATCTCTGCTCCACGGTCAGTGACAGCATGCACCGCGTACCCTGCGTCCATAGGGTACAGGAGCAGGTCCGACCCGCGGCTGTCAGCCGGCGACACACCCATGGCTGTGCAGAAGCAGGATCCATCAGAGCTGTTGCAGGCCACGGTGATGATGGACGTATTATCCCGCATACGTCGAAAGGCCTCGTCCGTGAACTCTCCCTCTAGGAACACCCGCCCCAGCTGATCGAGCGCCGCAGCGTCACACGGCCGTCCCCCGAAGACCACCCTCCGTTGGACCGACGGGGCCTCTGACACGGAGACATCCTCCGCTCCGCCGTGAAAACTGAACACTGTCTCGGTCTGAGGGAACACCACATCCTTCAGCGAGTTTTCGGGCGTGATATACTCCCGCGCCGGCTGCCCGCCGGAGAAGGATTTCAGCAGCACCACGCCGTCTTCAACGACGGGAGCATAGATGGTGGCGTGTTCTGCGAGGACTTCCAGCATCTGGGGCACCTTCGATAGTGGTAGTCTCTTCATGATGTTTCGCCCTCCCCACGCCATCCTTCTGGATCGTCGGGACAGAATTTGCCGAGGGGCTCCACGTCCGAGGGCACGTGGGGCCTGTCAACGCCGAAGAAGTCAGTGATGTCCTTCATGAACTTCTCATTGAGAAGCATCAGAGGAACATCGACAGGACACACCCTCTCGCATTCACCGCAGCCCACGCACCGACCCGCCACATGATAGGCCCTGGTGAAGTGGAACATGAACTGCTGAGCCGTATCGGTGCTCCGGCTCAGCCATTCTGGATCCCTTTCGTCCAGGGAACAGACTTCGCAGCTGCAGGCGGGGCAGACATTCCTGCAGGCAAAACAGCGTATACACCGCTCGAACTGTCGGAGCCAGAAGTCATACCGCTCATCGAAGGATAGATCCTGTTTCTCCTTCACCCCCGCGTAATCCCGTACACCGACCGCAGCCTCCGTACAGTCGTCACCCAACAGTACGTCATAGCGCGGAGGAAGAGGATCCTCACAGCTGAGGCACTTGTCCCAGAGGATCTCCTCGTGGGCCAGGGAGCGCTCACCCGACGGCGTGGTGACCGTGACTCCGTCCCCGTGGATTGTCACATCCTCGATCACCTCGTCGCCGAACAGGGCCAGGGCCTTGTGAGGGTCGATCATCCCCCGACAGGCGAACCCGATGATGTGCACGTCATCGGCCAAAACCCTGTTGTCTGCTATGAGCCTCTCAACCCCGAGTCCATCGCATCCTTTCAGCAAGACGCCGAGGGGCGGGCGGGTGCCCTCTTCCTCTTCGGAGGGGACCAGGGCCTCATCCAAGACATAGCGGGCGAGACCATCGCCGCAGAACGCATTGAGAACCACCTTGTCTATCCTGTCGGCATCCCTCGCAATGAGAGGTACCGGGCGGACGGGATCAAACCCTGAAGAAAAGCCTATGAACGAACGGATTTTCGCCTCCCGCATCAGCTCGCGCAGCATTTCTTTCAACTCGGTCTCGTGCACCCTCATACCTGTTCCCTCATTTTCGTGTTAGGTCCCAGCTCCCGTATGTCCTCGGTCATCTCGTCGATCAACCGGGCGAAGCGGGCACCCTCGGCGGCGGATATCCACTCGACCCGGAAACGCTCGGGCTCAATCCCGAGGTACTCCAGGAAGTTCTTCACCAGCGAAAAACGCCGCCTCGTGTACAGGTTACCTTCAATATAATGACAGTCGCCCGGGTGACATCCCGAGATAAGCACTCCGTCTGCCCCCCGCTGGAACGCCCTCACCACGAAGGACGGGTTGACCCTTGCCGAGCAGGGCACCCTTATCAGCCTGATGGAAGCGGGATAAGTCATGCGGCTGGTGCCCGCCAGGTCCGCTCCGGCGTAGGTGCACCACCGGCAGGCAAATCCCACTATTGTTGGCTGCCAATCTGCAGACATAAGGCCTCCACCTCCGCCAGCAATTGCTCGTTGCTGAATCCCTTGAGGTTCATCGCCCCGTCACGACATGCCACGGCGCACGCTCCGCAGCCCTGGCAGAGACCCGCGTTGACCTCGACCACCGACCGGGCTACGGTCTTGCCCCCTACCCTGCGCTGGATCGTTTTCTCCTCGATGGCATCGAAGGGACACACCGGCACGCACCACAGGCATCCGGAGCATTTATCCTCGTCCACCGCCGCTATCAGGGGGTCACTCTCCATCTGGTCTCGGGAAAACAGGGCTGCCACCTTCGCTGCTGCTCCGGATGCACCCGCCACCGCATCGGGTATATCCTTGGGACCCTGAACGGCTCCAGCGAGATAGATCCCCGCGGTGACTGTCTCCACCGGCCTGAGCTTGGGATGGGCCTCATTGTAGAAGCCGTGCTCATCAGTACCGAGCTTGAGCATCCTGGCCACATCCCGGGCGTCGGTACGAGGCACCACGGCCGTGGCCAGCACGACGAGATCGGCCTCGATTTCCACGTTCCTGCCGGACAGAGTGTCCACCCCTTTAACCACCAGCTGGTCACCGTCTTCGTACACCCGGGAAACACGGCCCCGCAGGTACAGTGCATCATCCTCCTCGACGGCCCTCTGGACAAACTCCTCGTAACCCTTGCCGCCGGCACGGATATCCATGCAGAAGATGTAAGCCTGCCCGTCGGGCACCTTGTGCTTGTACAACATGGCGTGCTTGGCTGTGTACATGCAGCAGATCTTCGAACAGTATGGTTTGCCCTTATCGGGATCACGTGACCCGACGCACTGAACGAAGACCACCTCCCTGGGCACCTTGCCGTCGGAGGGACGCCGGATTTCGCCGTGGGTTGGACCCGAGGACGAGTTGAGTCGTTCATAGGCGAGGGAATCGATGACGTCGGGATACTTTCCGTATCCGTATTCGCCGAAGGCCTCCGCGCCGATGACGTCATATCCGGTGGCGACGACCACCGCCCCGACCTCCTCCTGCAAGATGGTCTCCTCCTGGTCGTAATCGATGGCATCGACCGGGCATATCCTCTCGCACAGACCACACCGGTCGAGCTGGAAGTACAGGCAGTGTTCCGAGTTGATCACCGGACGGTTCGGCACCGCCTGGGGAAAGGGAACTCCTATCGCCTTCGTGGGTCCCATCCCCCGCTCGAACTCACTCGGTATCTCACGGGGACAGTGCGCCTGACAGTCCATGCATCCTATGCACGTCTCCCAGTCCACGTAGGTCGGCTTGCGGGTGATGGTGGCCGTGAAATTACCCACGTAGCCCGAAATCTCTGTGACCTCACTGTAGGTCATGAGCTCTATCATAGGATGCCGCGCCACCTCGGCCATCTTGGGCGTCAGGATGCAAGATGAGCAGTCCAGGGTGGGAAAAGTCTCCGACAGCTGGGCCATATGTCCGCCGATGGTGGACTCCTTCTCGACCAGCAGCACGGGGTGGCCAGCATCCGCTATATCCAGAGCTGCCTCAATCCCCGCGATGCCACCGCCCACAACCAGGGCCTTCTTCGTCACGGGAATCTCGTGGGGAAGCAGGGGCTCATCCCGCCGGACCTTCTCCACCGCAGCCCGGACGATGCTGAAGGCCTTGCGTGTCCCCTCCTCCTTGTCCGTGTGCACCCAGCTGCACTGCTCCCTGATGTTGGCCATCTGGACCATGAAGGGGTTGAGGCCCGCTGCCTGCGCGGCGCTGCGGAAAGTCACCTCGTGCATACTCGGAGAACAGGCCGCAACTACGACGGCATCGAGATTTTTCTCTTTTATTGCATCGCGGATCAGCTTCTGACCCGGGTCGGAGCACATGTAGCTGTAGTCTTCACTGTGAACGACTCCCGGAATGCGCGATGCTTCCTTCGCTAACCACTGCACATCCACGGTGCCCGCGATGTTCAGTCCGCACCAGCATACGAATACGCCGATCCTCCGCAACTTAGTTCACCTCAGACATTGGTAATTTTGCGCCCGACAGCTTTCGGGCGAACTCCGGGTCGAAACCGCAGCCGGCATCGTCAGCCCCTAGAGCATAGGCCAGCAGCTGGGTGAAGTACACCACCGGGATATCAACCGCACGGTCGCTTTTCGAGGCCTCTTGCACATGCGTCGTCAGGTTGTAATGGCACATGGGACAGCTGGTGACGATCACGTCGGCAGAGGTCCTGCTGATCGACCTGACTATACTGGTGGCAGCTTCGGTGGTCACATCACCCCTTCCGACAGATAGGTACGAACCGCAGCACTCGGTTCGAAACGGGTAGTCGATGGGCTCAGCTCCCAGGGCCTCGAAGAGGTCCTCGAGGATCCTGGGATTTTCGACATCATCGAACTCCATGACTTCAGCCGGACGCAGGAGAAGACAGCCGTAATAAGAGGCGACATCAAGGCCGTCGAGGGCACGCTTCACCCGAGTCCGGACTTCATCGAAGCTGACTTCGGACTTGATCACCTCGAGAAGGTGAAGAACCCGCGCCTCGCCGGCGTATTCCATCTCGACGAAGTCGACGAGCTTGGACCTGATCTCTTCATCTTCCGCTATCAACCTGTTGGTGCGGCGAAGCACGTTGAGGCATCCGGAGCAGAGCGTCATAAGGTCCACCCCGGCCTCGTGAGCCGAGGCCAGGGTGCGGAAAGGTGATACCAGGTTTATGACAGCATCGGATGCCAGTGGAAAGACTGCGCCGCAGCACTGCCAGTCATCAATTTCCTCGAGCTCGATACCGAGCAGCCGGGCGCTCTCGCGCGTGCAACGATCAAATTCCTCCGCCTGTTGGTGCAGAGTACACCCCGGGAAGTAACTGTACTTCATGGGCCTCTCATACCTTTCATTGGCACGTGTTCTCCACCTCAGCCTGTGTACTTCCTGTAGCTGCCGACGATAGCCTGCTGAGGGGCCGATGCCAGCACTTCGTCAGGAAGCTGCTCGATGTCCAGCGGCAGGTGCCCCTCCCTGAGGCGAATCACCCGGAGGGCCTCCATGATCTTGGACAGATCAAATCCCTTGGGGCAGCGGCTTTCACAGGTGTGACAGGAAGCACAAAGCCAGATCGCCTCGAACTCGAGGGCTTCATCGTCGCATCCCAGCTGAAGCAGCCGGATCGCCCTGTGTGGAGAAACACCCATCTCCGCCTCCACCGGACAGCCCGCGGAACACTTGCCACATTGATAACAGGTGGATATGTCCTCACCGCTCATCTCCTCAACTTTCGCTATCAACCTGCTCTGGAGTTTCTCCCTGGATAATCGCACGTTCCATCTCCTCCTCCTGGGAGGAATGTCCTCTATCTTCAAAAGCGGTTGGCCTCCTTGACCATCGCGACCGTGTTCTTCGCCACCTCATCAGGGTCAACCTCTATCCTGGCCACGCCCGATTCGATGGCAGCGCGGGCGACCGCCGCTGCAACGGCAGGGGCAACGCGCTCATCGAAAGCAGCCGGTATGATGTAGTCCTCGTTCAGTTCCTCCTCGGTTATGACATCCGCGATGGCCCTGCCCGCCGCGATCTTCATCTCCTCGTTGATGTCTCGTGCCCTGACATCCAGGGCGCCCCTGAGGACTCCGGGGAAGGCGGACACGTTGTTGATCTGGTTGACGAAGTCCGAGCGCCCCGTACCCACAACCCGGGCCCCTCCGGCGAGGGCCTCGTCCGGGAAGATCTCCGGTACCGGGTTCGCCATGGCCAGGACGATGGCATCATCGGCCATGCTGGATACCATCTCGGTGGTCACCAGTCCGGGTCCTGACAGACCGATGAATATGTCCGTGCCCTTCATGGCATCGGCCAGGGATCCTGTTCGGCCCTCCTTGTTGGTTCTCTTCGCCATCTCCACCTTGGCCGGGTTCATACCCTCCTCGCGGCCTTCATGGATGATGCCGGTCCTGTCACAGAGCATCACGTCGCCGGCCCCGAGATCCAGAAGCAGCTTGGCCGTGGCTACTCCCGCCGCACCGGCACCCACGATGGTAACCGATATGTCAGCTATGTCCTTTTGCACCACCTTGAGGGCGTTGAAAAGGGCCCCCAGGACCACGATGGCAGTGCCGTGCTGGTCATCGTGAAATATCGGCATGTCGGTCTCCTGCTTCAGTCGCTTCTCGATCTCGAAACAGCGGGGTGCGGAGAT
>PWUB01000192.1 GCA_003563755.1 Clostridia bacterium | reverse complement strand
CTCCAGCAGCTCCAGCAGGTTAACTGAGATTGCGATGTTAATGTCTTTCTCCAGAGATCCGGATACACCCCGCGCTCCGGAATCCACACCTCCATGCCCGGGATCGATCACTATAAGCCGTCCCGCCACCGTTGATCTCTGCGGACTGATAACAACCTTGTGCTTCGAGCCGCCGGCCTCATCCGAGACCACCGGCACCAGCTCCTCACTGAGATCCAGAACGACCCTCAACCCAGTGAAGGTGTCGCCCTCGGACTCGTTGTGGTTTCCGAGCCTGTAGCGGAGCAGATCGTGCTGCTCCAGGGGTTCGTCGGAAAGATCGGAGGCAGCTACAGTACCGGGGAAATCCACGACGATTCGCGCTGGATTCCGCAGGGTGAACACCCTGGGGGTGATGGGAATGTTAGTGGTAAAGACCACATCACCGTCGGGCCTGACGAATATGTCGTCAACCCGGGCGAAGTCAACGCATATACTGTCATCTTGCAGCCTGAGGTTGTACACCGAGTCCCGTCTGAGTTCGATGGTCATGTACACCTCGTAGGGGTCCACACTCGGTCGGAATCTCACCCTCTTGACGGGCCTGTCCTCACCGAAGGTGTGGTTGCCGAGGAGCTCGTCATCGAGCATCAGGCCGGTGATCGTCAGGACGAGACCACCCTCCGAGTCGGTGAAGAGCTCGACATCATAGCGCCCGGATACCCCCACCTGCAACCCGTAGGTGTCAGCTGTGTCTTCCCATCGGAGAGAGCTTATCAGGGGGTCCACATCTCCCGGCACGTCAGCGGGAGCATCCGCGTCGTCCTCATCATCCCCTGGCTCCGGCTCAGGTTCTGGCTCCGGATCAGGTTCTGGGAGGGATGCAGCAACACTGACCGTACGTGTATCGTCGTCCCAGTGCACCTCGCCTCCGAGGGCCTCAGCCACAAAGCGGATGGGTACCATGGTCCGATCCCCTATGATCACCGGTGGAACATCCATGGTGAACTCACCATCATCGGTGATGACAACCGGATCATCCACGGTGAGGAGCACGAAGGCTCCTTGCATGTCCCGGCTTATGAAAACCTGCCTGGTTGCCGGCAGCCAATCAACCTGCCATCCCAGGCTCTCGGAGATGACCCGAACGGGCACGAGGGTGCGCCCCGGCGGGACTATGCGCGGCGGCACATCGGACGAGGCTATCTGACCATTGATAACCAGGCTGACATCGGTTGAATGATAGGCGTGGGTCCGTGGTGAACCGAGGGTCACCAATGAGATAACGGCAAGAATCAACAAGATGCCCCGGAATTTCACAAGGATGCCGCCCGCAGATCTCACCTTGGATTCCTCCTGCCGAAAGATGTCGCGCCAACGCCCCACGCAACTTGGTCTTTCGACGGGAGCCATCATATTCCTTCACGCTCCAGGACTATGTAACCAAGGTGTAATCCCACGGTGATGACCGAGGATCGGGCTTACCGCGGTTACACATCATCCAGGATGAGCTCTCCCTGTATCGGCGTATCGGGATGCTCCAGATTGGAGAACCCCACCCCAACGAGGCGTATGCGCATCCTGTCACCGAAGAGCCGCGAGAGAAGGTCGAGGGCGGCACGGCGGAGCCTGGGGTCGTCAGCCGTGGCCTCGAGAAGGGTCATGGAGCGGGTCCTGGTCCGAAAATCACTGGATCGCACTTTGACGGTCACCGTACCCGCGGCCATCCCTCGATCACGAAGGCGATCACCGAGATCTGTGACCATGCTCCTGACGATATCCTCGAGATGTCTCGGGTCATCGACATCGTACGCGAGGGTCATCTCCTGGCTGATGGACTTGGGTCGGCCTCCGGAGCTCACGGCGCCGGTGTGCATACCGGAACACAGGAGGGTGATATCCCATGCCCTTGCCGCACCGAGCACCCTGACGAGCAGGGAGCCGGGTGCCCTGATGAAGTCCCTGCACGTCACTATGCCCCGCCGCGCCAGCTCACGCGCCGTCTGGGGCCCCACTCCCCACAGGTCTTGCAGCCGAGCATCGGGAAGTATCTTCCGCGCTTCGTCGGCGTCGATGACGGTGAACCCATCCGGCTTCTCCCACTCCGAAGCCAGCTTGGCCAGGGGTTTGTTGTACGAGGCACCGACGGAACAGGTCAGCTGGGTCTGCTTTGTGATCTCCTGCTTGACGGTACGGGCCACATCGACGGGTTCGCCCAGGGATTTGGGCACCTTCAGAAACGCCTCGTCGAGGCCCACCGGCTCGAGCCGCTCGGCGTAGCGGGCCATGATCCCTCGAATCTGGCTGCTGGCCCGTCGGTAGCGCTCGAAGTCTGGGGAGCAGAACACGGCTTCCGGGCACAGGGCACGGGCCCTGGCCGAGGGCATGGCTGACCGGATCCCGTATCGCCGAGCCTCGTAGGAGCAAGTGGAGACGACTCCGCGCGAGTCCGGCGATCCCCCGACCACGACGGGCCTGCGACGCAGGCGTGGATCGTCCCGCTGTTCCACGGCCGCAAAGAACGCATCCATGTCCACGTGCACGACATCAGTTCGGACATCCCCGGGGAGGCCGCAGGGTCTGAGAGTCTTCAATGTGGACCACCCCCTGCAATCATATCAAACGTATGTTCGAGAGAACAATACACAGCAAGACGGCGGCAGCACAATGTAGAAGACCTGTCCCGTCATGGGACCGTCTCCTTTTGGGGGATATGCGCCAGGAGGGCCGCACACATGTGGTAGAGGGGCGAGTGCGTATGCAGGTTGAAGAGGCGGCGATGACAAACGAAGACGCGATCCGAACGCCCGGCATTCTACGCACGTCGGTGTTTCTTGGATAGCAGAACGCGGACCCTCTCGGATCCGCGCCAAATTTGGTGGAGGTGTCGGGGAGTCGCACCCCGAGTGTCCGAATGCTGAAGCACCGACCGCTACAGGTATAGTCCGTGTTTTGCTTCTCGCCCGACCGGGCTTCCTACGGACAGAATCCCGCCCGGACCAGCCCGCGATTATCTCACATGACGGTCGCAGACACCCCTGTCATGCCAGTCCGTCTCTGTGTCGCCCTGCCCCGCCCCGACGGACCGAAGACGGGAGGACGTAGCCGCTTACGCTGCGGCTAGAACGGGATTATCGTTCGCACTTAATTGGAATGCCGCCTTTTTACGAGCCTGCGGCCAGCTCGACCTGCAGTCTGTACTCCATGAATCCGGAGCGACTCTGCTCACCCCCGCACAAGTGACTTCAATCTACATG
>PWUB01000048.1 GCA_003563755.1 Clostridia bacterium | reverse complement strand
GAGGAGTGCCTGCCGATGATCCAGAACGTGCAGGATTTCCTCGAGTACGCCGAGAGCACCTCCGATGACCTTGATAAGGCGGTGTTTTTCCAGGGGTGGGCGTGTGGACCCTGCCGCTACGGGCTGTATGCGTCGGCCCAGTCCCTGCTCATGAACAGGGCGGGGCTCGGCGAACAGAAGGTCTACGCCGCCAAGCTCTTCGACCTGATACGCCAGTTCGGGCTGGGCTTCGCCGTGGGGCTCTTCGACGGCTCCGCGGCCCTGGATACGCTGTACAGGATGCTGCACGCCACCCGCCCCTACGAGCTGGAGGCGGGGCGCAGCGAGGCGGTGTTCGAGAGGTACTCTGATGCGCTCATGCAGCTTCTGAAGAGATACCGCTTCCGGAGTGCGGCCGTCATCGCGGGGAGGCACCTGTGGGGCTTCGAGGAACTGGTGAGGGCGGCAGCGGCCGAGTTCGCAGCGATCCCCAGAACCCAGGAGGAGCGCCCGATCATCGTCGTCGCCGGTGAATTCTACGTCCGCCTCGATGACAGGTGCAACCAGGATGTGATCCGCAAGATCGAGGGCGCGGGCGGAGAGGTTACCCTCTCTCCGGCAACGGAGCTCTTCGCATACACCGGCTACATCAACTACCACGAGGCCCGCACGGTGTTCCGCCAGAGCGGCCAGATCGGGGCCCTGTTCCAACAGCTGGGCTTCGCCGGTCTCAACAAGCTGGCCCTTCGTGATGAGATGAGAATCTCTCACGCTGCGGATGAGTTTCTCGAATGCATCCACGAGCCGGCCCCGAAGGAGCTGCGGGAGATGTCCCGCAGGTATATCTCCGAACACTACGGTGGTGAACCACCGATGACCGTCGGTCGAACCTGCGCCCTCGCGAAGCGGGGAGCGGTCCACGGGGCGGTGATGGTTGCACCCTTCACCTGCATGCCGGGCTCCGTCGTGGAGGCCCAGCTCAGTGTACTGCGGAGGGACCTGGGTATTCCGATGGTGGCCACATACTATGACGGCAAGGACAATCCGAGCCGTGAAGAGCTGATCCAGGGGCTGGTGTTTCAGGCGAAGCAGAAGCTGTCCGCTGCGAGCGAGTTAGCTGCCGGAAACGGGTGATCACGAACCCGAATTACATGTGGGGGCCGGGACAGCCGCCGTGGAGGTGAACTCCTCCCGGGCTGATTCCCGGCCCCCGTTCATGCTGCGCTTTTTGCCCGCCCCCGCGGGACATAAGCCGGTCCGGATGCCCGCGGAGAACGAAAAGCAGATGGTGCCGGACGGTGAGGGGCCGGCGGAGATCGCTCTCATCACGCTGTGCGGCTGTACCCCTGGTTCTCGCTCCGGATGACGGCCTGTCCGTGCAGCCGAGACGGGGGAGGTTCAACCTCCCCCGTGTTCAGATCAGAAGATACCGCATCCGTCGCCGTACCCCGCCAACAGGATGAACAGAAGCAGCGTGCCGATGTCATCGTGCCTGCGGTTGCTAGCGCCGGTGTAAAGTTACCCTAAATCGCCGGTTGAAAAGTTCCACTGGTGACAGGGCAAAAAGGAAGCTCCACCCCCCATTGCGTAGTTATACTACATAATAGGAGGCAGGACCTGATTATGTTACCGAGTTTGGCGAACAACAGGACAACAGATGAAGAACTCAGTATGGGAGGCGGGGAGTCGTCGGCCGTGTCCCGGATCGGGCAGAGTCTCGGTGTTTTCTGGTAGTGGTGGGGGGGGAGGAGCATCCTCCCCCCCCACCCCCCACTCACACGGCTTAGAATATGCCGCGTCCGTCAACACCGGCCAGGAGCAGGAACAGGAGCAGGGTGCCGATGTCGTCACGGCGGTCGCCGACACCAGCCAGCAGCAAAAACAGAAGCAGGGTGCCGATACCATCGCGAGTTCCGAGCATTTCGTTCACCTCCCATTGCGTAGTCACACTACATAATAGAAGGCAGGACCTGATTATGTTACCGAGTTTGGCGAATCTCGGTATGGGAGGCGGGGAGGGGTCGGGAGTGTTTCCGTTGTGGGGAGAAGCTGGTGTTGTCTGGTAGAGGTGGGAGGAGGAACATCCCCCCCCTCCCACGATTTACACGGCTTAGATTATGCCGCGTCCGTCCCCGTGCCCTGCCAACAGGATGAAGAGAAGCAGGGTGCCGATGTCATCACGGCGTCCGTCAACACCACCTGCGAGCAGCAGGAAGAGAAGCAGGGTGCCGATGTCGTCGCGAGCTCCGAGCATGTCGTTCACCTCCCACTGTGTAAGCCACACTACATAGTAGAAGGGAGGACCTGATTATGTTACAGGGCTCGCCGAATAGGGGGATACCTAGAGACCTCGTGTGCAGAGGGAGGATCATATCAGAAAGATGGGGTGTGGCAGAACTGCTGTTTTCTAGTAGTAGTGGGGGAGGATCATCCTCCCCCCACGAGCGCCAGGCTTCAGATTATGCCGCGCCTGTCCACGCCGGCCAGCAGCAGGAACAGAAGCAGGGTTCCGATGTCGGGCCTGCGATTCACGCCTGCCAGGAGAAGGAAGAGAAGCAGCTGGCCGATATTGTCGCGAGCTCCGAGCATGTTACTCACCTCCTCCGTTGGGTTTTCTACATAATATTATTGACATGCGATTATGCTACCCTCCCGGCTGGTAGGGGTTAGCATCGTCCCGGTCGTGTCATCCAGCGCTGCTTGCAGTGAAGGATGCTGTCCTGCGTAGTAGAGGACACCGGGGTAAACCCCCGGGGCGCGTAGGGGTGAACACCCCCCCTGTCCCGGTGTTAACCTGTGCAGCAAACGGGTCGTCCACGGGCACCAAGTGCAGGGTATATGGTCCCTTCATGCGGGGCGAACCACCGTTTCGGATGATCGGCGGCTTCCGGCATAATTGAGTTACCAATAAGGTTGAGGAGGAGATGACATGTCCGAACGTTCAGTGGTCCTGGTGGTTGACAACGAACACGACTTCGCTCAGGCACTGAAGGATCAGCTGGAAGATAAAGGACATAAGGTGTGGGTGGCCGCCGATGGGGAGCAGGCCCGCCAGCTGGCGGAGCTTTCGGTTCCCAATGCGGTGGTTATCGGCACCATCACTCCGCGAGGAGCCCCGTTCCAGCTGCAGCAGTACTTCAAGGGTTCACCGAGGTTGAAGGATGTTCCCCTGGTGGTGGTCGATGTACCGCCGGAAAAGCAGCTCACCAGGGGCTGGAGCAGGGATGAGGGTATGCGGATGGAGGCCGTGGAGTACTT
>PWUB01000296.1 GCA_003563755.1 Clostridia bacterium | reverse complement strand
CGCTCGACCACTCGGTGAGAACCTCTCCGGTCTCCGGGTCGAACCACTCGGTGGTCTCGTAGGCCCGTACCGTATCCATGTGGGCGTTGAACAGCAGTCGCGGCCCCTCGCCGTTTCCCTTGAGCCGGGAAATCAGGTTCGGACGTTGCTCGACGCAAACCTCCTGGACCGAGAACCCGAGATCCCGCAGTTCCTGCTTGAAAATGGCAGCTACCTCACCTTCGCCGGGCGAATCGGGGTCGAGGTCCGGATTAACGCTCCTGGTCCGCACCATCTTCTGCGCAAAACCAACAATCTCGTCGAACCTGTCGTCGGCCAGTTTGAGAACGCGCGCTACGAGTCCTGCTGACGGTTTATCCGCCAATACTGACACCTTCTTTCGTAAACGGCCTATGTAATCCATTAGAAATGCAAGCATTCAATGAGTATAAGACTGATTCCTGCCTATGAATTTAGGCCAGCCAATCGCAGTGCTGTGGTTGAGACTCCCATTATACGAGGTGTAAATGGCAGGATGGAAGGGAGTACACAGCGTGGCAGCCGAAAAATGCAAAGGGGGTTAGGCACCGAGAGATCTGCAGGAAGACCTTCTCAGAGGGAACACGCGGGCTCTTGTAGAAACACTCATGGGTCGGAAACGCAGAAGCTTGCAGATGACCGGGGACGGGGTGAACTCGGTTGCACAACACCGATGGAGGCGCGGATGTGTTGGTGCTGGCCGATGAGAAGGTCAACCGGTTTGAAGCCATCACCAGGACACCAGGCGTGGCCGGCATCAGGCGTGAGCGCCTGGCGGCGGTGTGAGGGGAGGTGTGATCAAAGCAATCAGCGGGGGTACCTAGCGTCAACGAGGCCATGACGAGGGATCTCGGCGACGGTGACCGGGGAGAACACGCCTCCAATCCCGGCGGTCTCCTCGCCCATCGAATCGCAGTCCTCCTGAGCATTCCCGCCGTAGTCGTGGACCCCGTGGCGGTCGTAGGGATGCACTCCTGGCTCGGGACAGCGGAGAGATATGTGGTCGCTGCCATCCAGCGCATGCTGACCAGCTCGGGGGGGACTTTATTCACACTTGCAGACCAAGAATCTCCTGGAGATCGAGGGACCGAATTGTCTTCACCGGTGCAATGGCCCACAGCCGAAGGCCATGGGCTGGATCGAGTCACGAGTGTCCGCCCCGGCGCCGGTCACGGTGGTGCCCGGTGGAGACGGAAATGGCGGCTGTGGCCCCTGGGGCTCTGCGCAGTCCTCAGGGATGAGGAAGAACCGAAGGAGTATTCGCTGACGGAGGGAGATGGATTCAATGAACCCTGAAACAATGCGAAGAAGGCAGTCCTGGAGGGAGTTCACCGTCCTGAACCAAGTACTGGAACGCGCCCGGGGCAGTCGCGCCCAGAGGTTGTGTGTGGTAGCGGCAAATGATGATGTCGGCACGCTCCGGGCCGTGTCCGACTCCATGAAGCTGGGCTTGGTGCGCGAACCAATACTGGTCGGTGACACGGAGGTGACGCGGAGGACCCTGGAGGCGGTGAGCATCGATGAGACCGATGTTGCGCTCATCCACTGCCCGGATCCGTCCGAGGCTGCCAGGCGCGCCGCCCATATGACCGGACATGGCGAGGCAGACGTGCTGGCGAAGGGCAGAGTCGCCACCGCCGAACTCCTCCGGGCGATTCTGGATCCCGCCAGCGGCCTACGGCGTGTGGGTGGAGACGATGAGACGACAACACGCCTCATAAGCCACCTGGCGCTCATCGACATAGAGGGCTTCCCGAGGTTGATCGGAATCACCGATGCCGGGGTGAACATCAACCCGGATCTCAGCGACAAGAAGGATATTGTCCGCAACGCCGCCGAGGCTTTCC
The DNA here is from genome assembly GCA_003563755.1 of Clostridia bacterium. Next base: position 1,380 of record PWUB01000296.1, on the reverse strand, counting down.
GCACCCTGTTGGGCAGTACGCCAAGGGTGGCCGTGCTGGCGGCAGTGGAGAGAGTGAACGAGCGCATGCCAGCCACCGTGGACGCACGACGCATACAGGAGGCCGCAGAGGACGGCGAACTGGGAGATGTGCTGGTGCAGGGTCCCCTGTCGCTGGACTGCGCCATCGACATCGGGGCCGCGAAGGGCAAGAGTGTTGCGGGCCCCGTGGCCGGGTGCGCCGACGTGCTCGTTGTTCCAGACATACAGGTCGGCAACATAACCGCCAAGTCCATGATGTACTTCGCCCACGGCATAGTGGCAGGCGTACTCGTCGGCACCAGAGCACCCGTCATCATCAACTCCCGGGTGGATATACCCGCCTCACGAGTTGCCTCCATTCTCTGCGCGGTGGTGCTGTCCCAGGCGGGGCGCCTCCATTGACAGCGAACCACCGCTGCAGCTGAATCGGGGCGCAGAGGAAGCCGGCAAATGGCCAGGAGGACCGGGGAAACCGCCGTCGGACCACACTGTGTCAGGCAGTGGCCGCGGAGGATTCACCTACCTGCCGGACCGCGGACCCCCAGGCCATGCCGACGGGGTGAGTCGGGTGTTGGCGCGCCCAACTCCCGGTACCCGAAGGGACAACGGCAGCCTGAAATTGTTGATCCTGGGCGGCACGATCTCCCGGGAAGACACATCGCGGCCTGTGCCCGAAAGCGAGGGCATGAGGTCACCATCTCTCACCGGGAGAAGACACAAATCCGACATCAACCGCTCCAGATCTGACGCTGCAACCACCCGTGCCTGCTACGATGAGCCCCCGGACTCCGGAAAGCGCCGGGCATTTTGGTCCATCTTCTCGCTCACCGCTGACGCCAGGTCGATGTCGAGCTGGTTCGCCAGGGAGAAACAGTATATCAAGACGTCGGCGATCTCCTCGCGAACCCGCGCCATCTCCTCGGTGCCGCGAACCCGCCCGGCTTCCTCGACGGTGCACCACTGAAACAGCTCCATGAGCTCAGATGCCTCGATACTGATGCTCATGGCCAGGTTCTTGGGACTGTGATATTTACCCCAGTCCCGGGCATCAACAAAGCGCCTCACGAGTTCCCTCAGTTCCGCCACCCTCGTTCTGTCATCCCTCATCTTCGTCCCCCATCCCTGATTGCACACGGCATCGTGAACACGGGGCAGTCGTCCACCCGGCCCTTGTTCCCTTCTCGCGTATCCCGGCGATATCCTTTTCGACGAGCGCGGCGGTGGCCGGCCGCGGGGGTCTTTCCCCGGGGGCGACCCCTTCATCCCCTGCGATACATAAGATGTTGCCAGAGGGAGGGTTGATGATGCCTGATACAGAGCTGAGCCATGATGAGTGTTTCGTCCGCGAACCCATACTCCT
>PWUB01000157.1 GCA_003563755.1 Clostridia bacterium | reverse complement strand
TGTGATAGAATGAGCAGGTGTGAGGGGAGTTGGGATCCGGCGTGGACCTTCTGGATGAGCTCAGTGAGGCGCAGAGAGAGGCTGTAACCCACCCCGGTGGACCGGCCCTGGTGGTCGCGGGTGCCGGCAGCGGTAAGACGCGGGTGCTGACCCGCCGAGTGGCCTACTTGATACGAGACCGGGGTATCAGCCCCTTCTGCATACTGGCGATAACCTTCACGAACAAGGCAGCGCGAGAGATGAAGGAGCGCTGTGAAGAGCTCATCGGTGATACGGTCCGAAACATGTGGGTCGGCACCTTTCATTCCACCTGTGTCCGCATGCTGCGGCGCTTCGCTGACCGGGTCGGCTACCGGTCCGACTTTTGCATTTACGACCGCTCCGAACAGCGCGAGCTGGTCAAGGGCATCTTCAAGGAACTAGGTATAGACGAAAAGCGGGTCGATCCGGGCGCCGTCCTGAACGCGATCGGCCGGGCGAAGAACCGACTGCAGGGACCGGATGCGCTCGAGGGCGACCGGGGTCCTACGAGTCCCTTCAACAGGGATGTGGCCCGGGTCTACAGGCGCTACCAGGACGAGCTGAGAGCATGCAACACGATGGATTTCGACGATCTGCTGGCTATGGCCGCGCGCCTGCTCAACGATCACCCCGATGTGCTACAGCATTACCAGCAGAAGTTTCAGTATATACTGGTGGATGAGTACCAGGATACCAATCACGCACAGTACAGGTTGGTGCGGCTTCTCGGTGAAAAGCACAGGAACGTGTTCGTCGTTGGCGATTCCGACCAGTCCATCTACGGATGGCGGGGAGCGGACATCGGCAACATCCTCAGCTTCGAGGCTGACTATCCTGAGACGACGGTATATAGGATGGAGCAGAACTACCGATCCACACAGCCCATTCTCTTGGCTGCCCAAAGGGTCATCGGGCGCAATCTGCGTCGACAGAGCAAGAGGCTCTGGACCAGGCGTGCCGGTGACGCCCCGGTGTGTTTTTACCGGGCTGATTCAGGGGAGATGGAAGCCCAGTTCGTGCTTACCTATGCCGAGCAGCTGGTTAGAGACGGCGAGCGGAGCTGGTCTGATTTCGGGATTCTGTACCGAACGAACGCCCAGACACGACTGTTCGAGGAAGCGTGCGTGCGGCGGGGAGTTCCCTACCAGATCCTGGCGGGAACCAAGTTCTACGACCGCCTCGAGATCCGTGATGCTGTCGCATTCCTGAGGGTGCTGGTCAACGAACATGACTGGGTCAGCCTCAGGCGAATAATCAACCGACCGAGCCGCGGCATAGGACCCACGACCCTTCAAAGGCTCGAGGATTTCGCCGCCAAGGAAGACCTGGATATTCACAGTGCCCTGGCCGGTGCGAGCCATATACCGGGCCTCAGGCGGCCCCAGCGTCGTGCACTACAGGCTTTCTGGCAGGCCGTGGAGAAGGTCCTGGACGGTATGGATTCCTCTGAACCCGCCGAGATCCTCGGGGCGATCCTGGAGGAGAGCGGCTATGTGCATCACCTGCGCGAACAGGGGGATCGGGGACGCCAGGAGAACCTCGATGAGCTGGTGGCCAGCGCCATGGGGTTCGCAGCCGACCTCCGGTCGGGAAGGGTGCCGGTAGCGGCTACTATACCCGATCACGGAGGACAGGCCCTGTCGGCCTTTCTCAGCGAAGTGGCCCTGGTGAGCGATGTAGATGACTACGAGGGTGAGGCAGACCGCATCACCCTTCTCACCGTGCACAGCGCCAAGGGGTTGGAGTTCCCCTGCGTCTTCATGGTCGGTATGGAGGAGGAATTGTTTCCCCACGCACGTTCGATGGGCGATCCGGATCAACTGGAGGAGGAAAGGCGTCTCTGCTATGTCGGGATGACGCGGGCCCAGGACCGACTCATTCTCACCTGTGCCCGGTCGCGCAGCCTGTACGGTGGATTCCCGGCTCCTGCACAACCCTCGCGATTTCTGCGCGAAATAGGGGAGGAGCAGCTGCTGCCCATGCAGCCCGGGGAGGGGTCCTCCGGAGTCGGTGCATCATCTGGGTGGCCCGGCGGGCAGACGGCACCAGTGAACGACAGGACCCCGGCACGCAAAGGAGTGGAGCTTTCTCCCGGCGACCGCGTCCGGCACGGTGTCTGGGGTGAGGGTACCATCGTCGGGCGAAGGAAAGTCGGGGGGGACGTGGAGCTGACGATCGCTTTCGCTGATCAAGGCCTCAAGACGGTGGTGGCGGACATGGCTCCCTTGGAGCGCATCTCCTCGACAGGATGAGGCATCGGGAGAAGGTGGAGTCGGTGTCGTACGGTTGGATAAGCAGGGTGGGAATCGGCTGGTTGATGGGGCTCGCCGTCGTCATTCCGGGCGTCAGTGCTGGCACCGTTGCCCTGGTTCTCGGCATATACAGGGAGTGTCTGCAAAACATCACAGCCCTCAGGGTGAAGCCGCTGCTTCCGCTGGCGGCGGGACTCGTTGCAGGCATCGTTTTCGGGGTGCACCTGGTCGACCGGGCTGTTAGGGCGAGGCCGGCGGAGACATCCGCCTTCTTCCTCGGCGTCATGGTGGTGGCGGTCCTGGGCTTCGTCGTTCAGAACAGGCCGCGGGGACCGGCGCTGACCGCTTCGATGGCGGGGTGTGCGGTGGCCTGGTGGCTGGCCGTATTGTCTCTCGGCGTCGTACCGGTGGGGGGATCGGCTCACATCAGCCCTGCAGCAATGCTTTTGGCTGGAGCAGCGGGAGTGTCCAGCATGATCCTGCCAGGAGTGAGCGGGGGAACGGTGCTTCTTCTCATGGGGCTGTATTATGCAACCATCGACATGTTGGTGCGGTGGGACTGGCTCATGCTGGGGTGGTTTGTCACCGGGGGCTTGGCGGGGATCCTCGTGGCCGCACGGGTCATCCGCTTCATGATGCGCCGCTGGGAGCAGTGGGTCATGGCCGCCCTGGTGGGCCTGATGGTGGGTTCCATGCGCGCCCTGATCCCGGCAACGTGGAACGTTGAGTCACTGCTCGCCATGCTGGCAGGGGGAGGACTTTCGCTGCTGCTGTTGTATGGAGGCCTGAGAGGAACCGGAGGTGTCGGGCATAGGAGCAACCATTGAATGTACTCACACAGCAAAAGCACTGGTGGTGCTCATCCTTTTCACCGTCTTTTTCACATCGGCTGCCTGCGACGATCCGGTGACGGAGGAGCCTGTACCTGAGCCCGAGCATATACGGGTCGTTACCGTGTGGGACGGACCGAAGA
>PWUB01000205.1 GCA_003563755.1 Clostridia bacterium | reverse complement strand
CCGTCATGCGGTAGTATTGTGGGATATCGCCAGGGGTATGTGTTGGGACGGCTCTTGCATCCCATCACCCTCGGTGGACTCCGCTAGATCATCCTTATGGCAAACTGGGGGCACATCGGAGCGCAGTACCCGCAGAGGATGCACCGGTCCCTGTCGAGGAGGCACTGGTCTCCCTCGATGTACAGCGCCTCATTGGGGCAGTGCTCCAGGCAGGTGCTGCAGGCCGCGCAGAAGCGGGCGATCATAAGCCGCTTGCTGCTTCTGCCCGTCTCCTCGTAAAGGCGCGGGTCCACCTCGCCCTTCATAAGCCCCACGTTCACCTCCAGCTCGCTCTCGTTCACCATGCCGATGCTGACCACGCCCATGCCCCGAATCGAGAGCACGTAATCCAGGGCCTCCTGCCTTTCGTCTATCAGGTTTCCGCCGGCGAATACCTTCATCGCGTAGAGGAACTTGCCCGCATCGTGGGCCTCTCCGATGGCCCTGATCATATCCCGGGTGTCTCCCTCGAGGATGCCCAGGCCCGCGGAGTTGATGATGGGGTAGACCACCTGCACGTCCTCCTGCTCCCCGGCCCGCTCGACCACCGGCACGGAGTGGGTGGATATACCGATCTTTCCCACCACCCCGCGCTCGGTGTATTCCTTGAGGCATTCCAGGGCCCCGGCTCTCTTTTCAAAGACGTCGGTCCCGACGCGGGCCGCGTGCAGATGGAAGATGTCGATGTGCTCCCGGCCCAGTTCGCCCAGGGCCTCCGAGACCGCCTCCTCCATGTCCTCGTAGGTTTCCGCCGCTGACTTGGTGGCAATGTACACGGGCCCGTCCCAGCGGTCCAGGGCGTAGCGGATGTGGGGATAGGTCCGGTAGCTCTGGGCGGTGTCCACGAAGTTGACTCCCATTTCGAAGGCCCTCAGAAGGAGTCGGCCTCCCTCCTCGGGCGGCATGTCTTTCTGCGAGGGGCCCATGGGCAGGGCACCGAAACACAGCCTGCTTACCTCTATGTCATCCCAGCTGATCTTGTCCAACCTGCACACCTCCCGGGTGGTGAACCTGTCACCGACTCCTTGGCCATCGGGCCCGCGATTCCTTCACGATCCTCCGGGGACGAGCTTGACGAGGTAAGCATAACCTGCCGGGAGCATCATATACTTTACTGTCCGTCCGCGGACAAATAACCATGGTGTGTCCGGGAGCGAGGAATCGGGTGGTGCCGAAGGAGGGGTGCTGGAACATGACGGAGGGAAATGGCGCCGAGATCTTTCACGACATAGCCGAAAGGACCGGAGGAGACATATATATCGGGGTGAGCGGACCCGTCAGAACGGGCAAGTCCACGTTCATCAAGCGCTTCATGGATCTGATCGTCCTGCCCAACATCTTGAATACCCACGAGCTGGAGCGAGCGAAGGACGCTCTTCCCCAGGCGGGTACGGGCAAGGCGGTAATGACCACCGAGCCCAAGTTCGTCCCGGACGAGGGCGTCGAGATCGAAGTCATGGAGAACGTGCAGCTGACGGTTCGCCTGGTGGATTCGGTCGGCTTTCCGGTGGAGGGAGCCACGGGCTACGAGGATGAAGACGGACCCAGGATGGTGGTAACTCCCTGGTTCGAGTACGAGATACCCTTCGAGGAAGCGGCGGTGATCGGTACGCGGAAGGTTATGGCTGAGCATTCCACCCTGGGATTGGTGGTGACCACCGACGGCAGCTTCGGAGACCTCGGGCGGGAGAGCTTCGTCCCCGTGGAGGAGGAAGTCATCGAGGAGCTCAAGGGCATCGGCAAGCCCTTCGTGGTCCTGGTCAACAGCGTACATCCGGAGCGGGATGATACCCAGGAGATCTGCGAGGAGATACGGGAGACCCACGACGTTTCGGTTCTGGCCATGGACTGCGCCCAGCTCAGCGTGGATGACGTGCAGTTGATCATGGAGCAGCTGTTGTACGAGTTCCCGGTCAAGGAGATGCAGGTCAACCTGCCCGACTGGGTGGAAGAGCTGGAGAGCGACCACTGGTTGAGAAAGCAGTTCGAGGAGGACGTGGGCGAGGTCGTGGAGCAGATCGAGCGGCTGCGCGATATCTACGCGGCCATCTCCCACCTCGGGGAGGCCGAGTACTGCGAAACGGTCGTGCTCAAGGAGCTGCACCTGGGCACGGGCATGGCGAGGGTGGACATCGCCGCGCCGGACGACTACTTCTACCGCATCCTCGGTGAGATGAACGAGGTGGAGCTCACCGGCAAGGCGGACACGGTCAGGCTGATGAAGGACCTGGTCATTGCCAAGAACGAATACGACAGGGTCGCCGGAGCGCTGGCGGATGTGCGGGAGGTAGGATACGGCCTGGTCATACCGACCGTGGAGGACGTGGAGTTCGAAGAACCGGAACTCGTCCGCCGCGGCAACCAGTTCGGCATCCGCCTGCAGGCGCGGGCGCCGTCGCTGCACTTCATCCGCGCTGACATATACACCGAGATCACACCCATGGTGGGAACGGAGCGGCAGTCGGAGCAGCTGGTAGCATACCTGACCGATAGGTTCGAGCACGATCCAGGGGCCATTTTAAGCACGGACATATTCGGAAAGCCCATAGCTGATCTGCTGCGGGAGGGAATAGAAGACAAGCTCTACCAGATGCCCGAGGAAGCCCGCGAGAAGCTGCGGGAGACGCTGGTCCGCATACTGAACGAGGGCACCGCGGGCCTGATATGCATCATAATCTGACCATGTTGGCGTGCGCAGGATGACCGGCCCGGTGAGGATTGGGCCGGTCATCGAATCCTGAGGACGCACCTGGCCTCCTTGAAGCGCCGGTCAACGGGGTCCGGATCCTCCCTCAGCGGATCCTCCGGTCCCGGAAGAACTCCGCCACCTCGCGGCAGACTTCCCGGGGCGTGTAGGGGGGAGGTCCCAGCTCTATATCCGGCTTGGCGGTGGGCCCGTGAAAATCCGAACCCACGGTGGTGATGAGCCCCAGCTCCTCGGCCAGCTCGCGGAATTGACCCGCGAGGGCCCGGTCGTGCCAGGAGGTGTAGACCTCGAGGCCGTGTAGGCCGGCATCGGCGAGATCCAGGATGAGACGATGAAGGTCCGCCCAGGACAGGTCCCTGAGCATGGCCCCGGGGTGGGCCATCACTGATAGCGCATCCATCCTGCAGACGGCGGAGACCATCTCCACTGGCGGCACGGCCTCCAGGGGCGCGTAGGCGGGCTTCCCGGCGGCGAGGTAGTCCCGGTAGAAGTTGAACCAGTCCGG
>PWUB01000234.1 GCA_003563755.1 Clostridia bacterium | reverse complement strand
CTATCATCAGTGTAGATCGGCAGGGCTCTGCTTGCAAGATATGGGAGGTATCTCGTGTCAGTCAAGCCAATGTGGGGAACGATCCAGGGCCCCAGCTGCCTGGCTGTTATGTCATCGAGGGTCGCCTGGATGCCTACATCCGGATCGAGGAAAACACCGCCGAGCGTGTCGTGGCGGACTTCGCCAGCGATGCCGAGATCTCTGACTGAACCAGCACAATCCGGGAACACACCCGGTTGTGCTCTGCTCTACAGCTCAAGTAATCTGAACATCGACACCTGTTTGCGGGCGGATCTAGCGACCACACGTGCATCACTGAACCCGCCGCTGATGGATCGTTCATCCTGCTTCTGAAACCCGGAGAGTGCCAACTGAGTATCATGGGACGCCCGCAGTATTCCGGCCACAGGGTAACACCGGAGCGGAGATGACGAATGAGTGAGCCGTGGACCTCAGGAACTAGGGCCCCTCGCGACAACCACCGCCGGGGTCGCGGGCACTGCCGGTACCCCGGCCGTTTCCCGCGCTCATCGCTGACAGCACCGATGCGTTCCGGCGCATGACCCTGGACGAGAGGGAGAAACGGGTGACCGAGGGGGGTTCCCCGGTGGACACCGGGGACTTCGCGGCCATTCACGGCCGCATCGCCTCGCTCCTGCGTCGTGCGGTTCGCGCAGTATCCCGGTTGCTCAGGGGTTGAGCCGTTCCACCGGCATCCTCGGCACATCTGTGCCACACTGCATCCGCTGAAAGATCGGCGTGCACGCGGAAGACCCGGGCCATGTCCGAACGCCTGCGTACATGGGTCGGTGGCGGCAGGGGATGGTGCACCCTCCGGGCCCGGTGGCCGTAGCGCCGGGTGGCGGCACGGTTACGCCCCGCTCAGCCGCGACTCACCGGTCGAGCCGCCGGGTCATGACGTACCATCCGGGACGGAGCTCTTCAGCCCGCTCAAACCCGTACTTGTCATACACCCAGTACGGCCTGAAACCCCCGGGCCATTCGAGCTTACCCACCCCTTCGAGATAGGGCCGGTCGAAGAGATCCAGCATGTCCAGAAGTGAAGACATCAGGACATCGAGCAGTTCAACCCGCGGCAGACCCCAGGCCACCTCGTAGCAACCAACAGTGAAGTACTGGTTGTCATCTCCCTTTCTGCCAGTGACAAAGCCATGATCGCGCAGCACCTCCCGCGGATGAACCTCCAGGAGACCCAGGACCCTGTCATCCTGCTCGAGAAACAGGCCAGCCACTTCCTGCTGGGCGAGTGTTTTCAGGAACACCGCCTGTTTCAACTCCAGGCAGCTGGCGCGATACTTTCTTTGCACCCTGCCATACGGATGATGGTCCACGCATAGCTCCATTTCCTTCCGGAAAGAGTCGGCGGTAATCGCGACAGGCCGAATCCGTCCTAATGCTATATCAGCATAGAGGTCAGAAGGGGGTGGCTCCGGGGGCGGTACTGGGTCGCCAGCCTCACCGGAGAGCGGAACACCCAACTCCCTGGCAACGGCTTCCCGGACCGGTGGAACTGAGGAGCTGACGAGCTTCCCGTCAATGAACAGATCAATGAACACCGTGCGTATCAACCCGGCCTCATCCAACACCTCCGCCTCCGCATACCGCCTGCGTATCGACTCGTCTATGTCCTGGTAGGGAACCGCTTCGAACTCCGCATCAGCCTGTCTCGCCCATTCTCGCACCGTGCCCAGGAAGGCTGCGTTGCAGGTGCATACGGGAGAGTAAACGGCGGTAATCGCCTTTCTTTTCACGACATCACCCTTCCCGTTCTGCTGAATACCGTACATCTGTTCGCCATCGGAGACACAGTTTCCTGCCTGGTTCCCGGTAACCAACTGCATGTGGTGTGGACTAGCTAGGCCCGGTCCCGGGCCGATCGTCATCAACAGGGGTGTGATTCCGCTGTGCGAGGTGGGCGCCCTCCAGTTCAAAAGAGACCAGTCCAGACGATATGCACCCTGCCACCCCCACCGAAGGGTGCAGGAGGTGGGTCGCAGGCGACCCCCTCCCGGTTTTGGTGACGTCCCTCCGCTTTCGACACTTCCCCAGCGGTTCACTGGTGTTCGTCTCCATCGGCACTCACCCTCACGAGGTCTCGCCGCCAGGCGTTCCGAGCGCATCCTGACTCTCGGTGGATGAAAGACCATCTATGCCTCCGAACCGAAGGATGACGAAAGGGTATACCGTTTCCTGGAGGAAGCCCCGGTCGAGACGGATGATACCGAGGAGGCGGCTCAGCGGTTCACGGATATCGGGCCTGACCTGCCGACCACGATGACCCGGTGAGTGCGATGATGCGGTTCATGAGCACCTCCCAGGACCGCGACCAGCCACAGCATGATCGATCCGGATACCGACGTTCGTCCTGCGGATGTCTTCGGACGAGGAAGAGAGCAAGGTGACCGGAGGAGAATCTCCCGTGGAAATGGGTGACTTCGTGGCGCTGCACCACCGCACTGGTGATCTCCTGCGGCGTGCCCTCCGCGGCATATCCCGGATCAGTCGGGGCTGAATCGGAGGGCCTCGCTGATGCGTGGATCAGAGTGAATGACCCTACTCCGGCGGGGGGCGATCCCCCTTCACACTTTCGAGCACAACCAGTATCTCCCGGGCATACTGCCTGAAGTGGTCCAGGGACTTCAAGTGTCCGTAGACTAACTCGGCATTGATGTCCATGTAGTCGTGAACCAGGATGTTGCGAAAGCCCACCATGCGCTGCATCGTCCGTGAGAGACCGGGTGACAGTAGGTTTTCTTCTCGCAGAATAGAAAACAGATCCGCATAGCTTTCAGGCCCGCGCAGCCCGAGCGAGGCCACGAGGTGGCTCGCGATGTCTATGCAAACCTGGATAGCCACCTGCAGGTTCCTCTCAACCCCGTCCTGGACCGTCTCGTCTTGCAGGTAAGCCTCACGAGTGTTCTGAGCTGCGGACCCCAGTTTTCTCAGGGTGTGTTCCAGCCTGAGCAGGCGTCTTTCGATCATGTCTGCGTCAACCACCGAATTTGTCCTCCTTTACGCGCTGCCTCATGGCCCGGTGAATCCTGCGCTCAAGCACACGGAAATCGAAATAGCGGACGTAAGATTCCGCTTCAAAGCAGACTCTATCCGGACGCCCGCCGGGTCGCTCGTATATCAGAAGACCGTCCCTGAGAACCCTGTACACGAGAGCAAGGGGAGCGGTGTTCACCACGACCAGGTCCACCCTGTCACTACCCAACAACTTCATGATGCTCCT
>PWUB01000350.1 GCA_003563755.1 Clostridia bacterium | reverse complement strand
CTCGGTCTCCTCCGGGAAGTCATCCCGGTAGTGGCAGCCACGGCTCTCCTCCCTGGCCAGGGCAGCCGCCGCGATGCAGCGCGCTGCTTGCAGCATGAAAGCCTCCTCGTCCCCGGGGTGTGCGGGGTGCCAACCACCCAGCAGCCGGCCGGCGAAGCGCAGGGTGGCGTCGTCCCGGAGGGGGCCGAGGAGCTGATCGGTCGTCCCTCTCAATTCCCCTACCGAGAAAGGAGGAAGGCCTCCTTCCTTCCCGGTAGGACCGGCGGCTATGACGGGTCCCACCGGGCGCAGCCCCGCGGTGCCCGAGCGCGAAGGCACTTCCTCTCGGGCGCGTGCCGCCGCCTCACCGGCTCTCAGTCCGAACACGGCCAGCTCCGTCAGGGCGTTACCGCCCACCCGGTTGGCGCCGTGCACTCCTCCCGTGACCTCACCGCACGCGAACAGCCCGGGCACATCGGTGCATCCCCGAGTGTCTATGACCACCCCACCGGACATGAAGTGTTGGATGGGTGCCACCTCCACCGGCCCCCAGGGATCGGCGCGGCGACCGCTCACCAGGGAGACAGTGTGATGCAGGTCGACATCGGTGCGCAGGTCCTGGGGAACATCCTCGAGGTGCAGCAGCACCCTGTTCGTGCTCCTCCGCCGGAGTTCGATGGCCCGGGACAGGCGGTCGCGCGCCAGCTGGTTGATCTGCCGACCCGACGTCAGTCCCCATTCTTTCATCAGCCCGGGCAGAAACTCCTCTCCCGTGCCGTCGGTGAGGCGGGCGTGGTCCAAAATGGCGGCGCCCACGTACCAGGGCGCTCCCTTCTCAGATGCCGAACCGAGGGGGTAGAACTGGACGAACTCCATGTCCCGGAGCCTCGCCCCTGCCCGCAGGGCGAGAGAATATCCGTCGCCCGTTATCCCGGCGGGATTGTCCGTTCTCCTGTAGATCCAGCCGCCTCCGCCCGTGGCCAGCACCGTCGCCCCGGCGCTGAAGTGCTCGAGGCTTCGTCGCCGCTCCCCCTCGGCTCCCAACACCGGCCCCCCGAAGTCCTCCTGCAGCAGCCTTCGGATGCGGACGGGATGATGCAGCACCACCCCGAGCTCCCGGCAGCGCTCGAGGAGGGGGTAGGTGAGGCCCGTGCCGCCCAGGAGCGGGTTGGACACGCCGGCCCTCACCGAGGCTCCACCCCGCCGCCTGCGGAAGGGAACCCCCCATCCCTCGAGGTATTCGAGGGCCGATTCACCGTTTTCGGTCAGGGTCTGCACCAGGCGGGGGTCGTTCAGGCCACGTCCCGTTTCCAGGGTCATAGCCCGATGCTCCTGTTGGGTCATGCCCTCCACTGCCACGGTGAATCCTCCTCCGGCGTAGGCAGTGCATGAGGCTATCCCGGGGCGCTTCTTGCTCACCACTCTCACCGAGGCGCCCAGCTCCGCCGCCCGGCAGGCGGCTATGAGAGCCGCCCCGCCTCCCCCGATGACGAGCACGTCGGAGGTGTGGGTTTCAGCCTCCCTCTGCTCATTCAAGACCCTCTGCCTCCCCCCGGTCCCTGAGAATGCCGGCTGCCAACCTGACCGCCCCGTCGACGAATCCGGCGCACAGCGTCTTGCGCTGCACGGTGCGGCGATAGTCGTCGGCATCCAGGCCGCTCCTCTCTTGCCCCCGCCTGAGGAGCTCCCTGCAGTCGGTGCTGCCGAACTCGGAGGCGAAGGCCTCCATGAACTCGACGACCAGCGGGCGGAACTCGCTGTAAGGGACTGCGGGACATGCTTTGCGGACACCGAGGGCTACACCCATACCCATGATGGCGCCGGTTACACACCCGCAGGTGGCCCCGCTTCCGCCGATTCCACCGCCGAAGCCGCTGGCTGCCGACGTACCATCGAGGGATCCGGCGACGCCCGCCATCACCGCCTCGGCGCAGTTGTATCCCTGTTTAACAAAGAGGTCTCTCTGGTTCACGTTGAACACCTTCTCCTGTTTGAAGTCACCACGTCCACACTCTTCTCCACCCCCCTCCGCCGGACCTTCCACGTGCCGTATCCAGGCATCCCACTGTTGGCGGGTGCTCCCACGCCGGCGACGGCGAGCAGGAATGCTGGGGATCAACAAGAAGAGGTAACAATACAGTTGAGGTCTGCCCCGTGAGAGCGCGGGGCCGATCACTACGAACCACGGGAGGGTACAATGCAATACCGCAAGTTCGGCGAGCAGGATTTCGAAGTGTCAACCCTGGGATTCGGACTGATGAGGCTGCCTCTGTGTTCAGAGGATTCAGGGGATATAGACGAGGAGAAGGCGGCGGAGATGGTGGACTGCGCGATAGAAAGCGGGGTCAACTACTTCGACACTGCCTACGGATACCACGGAGGTAACAGCGAGCGGTTCGCAGCGAAGGTCTTCTCCGGCCGCCGGGACCAGATTCGCCTGGCGACCAAGCTTCCGAGCTGGTTGATAGAGGAGACCGGGGATTTCGAGCGATACTTCGGTGAGCAGCTGGAGAAGCTGGACACGGACTACGTCGATGCATACCTGCTGCACGGGATGAACGAAGATCGCTGGAACCAGCTGCACGAGCTGGGGATCCTCGATTTCATGCAGAGAGTGCGCTCCGACGGGCGGGCGAAGACCGTGGGCTTTTCCTTTCACGATGAGCTGAACGTGTTCAGAAACATCGTTGACGCCTTCGATTGGGACATGTGCCTGATCCAGCTGAACTTCATGGACCATGAATACCAGGCGGGTGTGGCCGGCCTGAGATACGCGGCACAGAGAGGCATGGCGGTGACCATCATGGAGCCGCTGAGGGGTGGCAAACTCGCCGAGAACGTACCCGATGACGTGCGGGCCATATGGGACCGTTCGCCGGTGAAGAGGTCTCCCGCCGAGTGGGCCCTGAGGTGGGTCTGGGACCACCCCGAAGTCACCACCGTCCTGAGCGGGATGTCCACCCTGGAGCAGCTGAAGGAGAACGTGGCGACCGTGTCCGATGCCTCCCCCGGCTCCCTCACTGATGAGGAGATCGCGTTGATCGAGGAGGTCCGGGACATCTACCTGGCCCGGATGAAGGTCAACTGCACGGGCTGCGAGTACTGCCTGCCCTGCCCCCAGGAGGTCGCCATTCCCCGCATTCTCAACCTCTACAATGACGCCTCGATGTTCGGCTCCGTGCAGGCAGCTGCCAGGATGTACGCCAGGGTGCTCGAAAACGATCGGGGAGCTCCCGCGTGCGTGAAGTGCGGTGAGTGCGAGGAGGCATGCCCGCAGG
>PWUB01000208.1 GCA_003563755.1 Clostridia bacterium | reverse complement strand
TGTTGTTATCTGTTAATGAAGAGGTGGCCACCGAGCTGCTTGAGGCAATGCGCGACAAGGAGGCGCGTTCTGTCCGGGAACTGATGAAGTATCCCCCGGACTCCGCCGGTGGTCTGATGACCTCGGAGTACATGTCCCTCGAGTCCCACCTCACCGTGGGTGAAGCCCTGGCCGAGGTTCGGGAGAGTTCCCGGTCACGGGCCGAGGTGGAGACCGTCTACTACCTCTATGCCTGCGACGACCAGGATCGCCTCATCGGCATACTGTCACTGCGTGAGCTGTTGGCCAACGATGATGACCTGCTCGTCCGCGATATCATGGACTCCGATGTCATATCGGTGTCCGTCGAGGATGACCAGGAGGAAGTGGCTCAAACCCTGGAGCGGTACGGTTTCATCGCCCTACCCGTGGTGCAGAAGGAGAAGCTGGTGGGTATCGTCACCTTCGACGACGTCATATCCGCCATGGAGGAGGAGGCCACGGAAGACCTGTTCCGGCAGAGCGGTATCAGCCGGGTGTCTGACACCGACATGATGCGCAGCGAACGGATCATCCAGGCACCGATAATCCAGATACTTTCCCTCCGGCTCCCGTGGCTCCTGGTCGTCCTGGTCGGTGGACTCCTGGCGGGGGGTGTGATCGGCCTGTACGAGGAGGTACTGCAGAGCATAGTGGTGCTGGCCTTCTTCATCCCGGTGATCATGGACATGGGTGGTAACGTCGGTACGCAGGCCTCGACCATATTCATCCGGGGCATCGTCCTCGGTCACATCGAACCCGACAGAGTGTGGCATTACATCCTGCGCGAGGTGGGTACGGGGTTCAGCATCGGCCTCCTCACCGGCCTGGCAGCAGGGGTCGCCGCCACGGTGTGGCAGGGCGATGTTGCGGTGGGACTGGTGGTCTTCCTCTCCATGACCATCACCTGCACCGTCGCATCTTTGATAGGCTTCGGGGTTCCGTGGATCGTCTACCGCACCGGAGCGGATCCCGCGGCCGCCTCTGCGCCTTTCATAACCACCATCAAGGATATTTCGGGCCTGACAATTTACTTCACCCTGGCCGCAGTGCTGCTGCGGCACCTCATGTGATACCCCGATGGGCGACAATACAGCGAAGGGGGCGGGTGGACCGCCCCCTCGTTGGTTGAACTCTGGGGATAGGGCTGAGGCTGCTCACGCTCCGTCAACCACGAACCAACTACAACAGGGCGAGCAGTCTCTGCACGTCGTCCTCGCTGCAGTAAAAGTGCGGAGCTATGCGGATACCCATCCGGCGTATGCACGTGCACACCCGTTCAGCTTCCAGGCGGTCCAGGAGCTCCGCGTCCCTTTCGCGGCAGCCGGTGGTCAGAGCGACGATGGGAGCGATCTCATTCTCGCGGCTGTTGACCGTGTAGCCCTTGTCGCGGGCACCGTCGTGGACCAGGTCGGCCAGGTGGCGCGCCCCGGCATATATCGTACCAATGCCAACTTCCTCGATCAGGCCGAGGGAGTGGTACAGGGCGGTCATGCCCGGCTCGTTGGCAGACCCCAGGTTGAAGCGCTCGATGTCATCGCGAAACTGCAGCCGGTAGTCCGGGTCCTCCACCTCGCGGGCCACGCCGGTGTATCCCGCGAATCCGGGAGTGAGCTCCTGCACCAGCCCCGATCGGACGTAGAGCAGGGCCAGGCCGGTGCCGGACATGAGCCACTTGAACGTTCCCGCCGTCAGCACATCCACGTGCACCCGCCCCAGGTCGAGCGGCACCGCGCCCAGGCCCTGGATCGCGTCCACGACCAAGAAGACGTTCCTGTCCCGGCAGAGCTTCCCCAGGGTCTCGAGGTCGTGGGTGTAGCCGTTCTGGTATTGAACCCAGCTGAGGCACAGGGCCCGGGTGTGCTCGGTCATCGCGGATTCTATGAGATCGAGGTCCGGACCGCATCCCTCCCATCCCAGCAGGCGCACCGTGAATCCGCGGCGCTGGGCCTCGTTCAGGAAGGGATAAACGACGGAGGGGAACTCCATCTCGGGGATGAGGACTTCGTCTCCCGGTCCCAGGGGCAGTGAGGTGGCCGCAACCGCCAGCCCGTGGGTGGTGGAGGAAACGAAGTCGACCTCCCCGCGGGCGACCCCCAGGAGCCGGGCAGCTCGTGCGCGGGCATCGATCTGTTTTGGCTTCTCCTCGAGTCCCAGGCCGTGCGGGTGGGCAGCGCGCCGCCAGTAGTCAGACATGGCGTCGATCGTCGCCGCCGGCACAAGGCCTCTGACGGCCGAGTTCAGGTACGCATACTCCCCGGTGAGAGGGAACTGTTCTTCGATGTACGCCTGCAGGTCATCCCTGGGGTTCACGGTGATGCACCTCATCTCTCCGTTACGCGAATTTGCTCCCCGGTGGGTGCAGGACTGACTTCTTTGCCTGTTCGCCGGACTCCTGCCCCGTGCCGGCGCAGGACACGCCCGCGCCCGGGGAGAATCAAGTATCAATGCGCCGGGAGCGCGAAGACCGCGGCGCAAACTGCATGCGAGGAGGAAGGACAATGGTGAACGTCGATCATGCGGCCGTGTGCGGCCTGTGCTGCAGCATCTGTGAGTACCGGGAGAGCAACCCCTGCGGGGGATGCCTCGCCGTCGAGGGTCGTCCTACCTGGGTGGACCAGGTGGACCTGGAGGTCTGCCCCCTGTACGAGTGCTGTGTCACAGAGAGGGGATTGGAACACTGCGGCATGTGTGATGATCTGCCCTGCGAGCAGTTCCTCAGCTCCCACGATCCGTCCCTGGGTCCCGAGGAGGCGAGGGAGGACATCCGCCGCCGGGCCGAGACTCTCCGCAGGAGACGCGACATCGGCACACGGCGGTGGCTCGAGGAGCAGATCAGTTCGGGCGAACCGGAGTGACGAAGGGGTGAATGGGGATGCATGTTCGCGTCGGTCAGCAAATCACAGCACTGCTCATCGGTGTGCTCACCGCGGGTGTTCCTTGAGCACCTGCTCTGCCAAAGATCCCATGGTCGTCCACCGGACCCCGGGCTTCTTCCGCGCCCACCCGAGGAAATCGCCGATGGCCCTGACCCGTCCCGTGCGGCCGCTCAGCTGGGGATGCAGGACGAGAACGAAGGGCAGCCCGGCACGGGTGAGGGCCTCGAACTCGAACTGTAGAACGCGGGATAGATCGGCGGCGGAGACCATGGTCGCTCTCTCGAGGTCGGTGGACTCTCCGTAGAGGTTCCAGTCGTCCAGGCTCCACGAAACGGGGATTTCCACTATGCCGTCGGCGGTGA
>PWUB01000346.1 GCA_003563755.1 Clostridia bacterium | reverse complement strand
AGGTGTCCCGCCTCCGCCCCGAATGCCTGGGAACAGTTGATCGAGCGGTGTGCCTCAGAAGGAGGTGCGCTGGCACGTGGCCGCCATGCTCTCACACCTGTATCTGGATCGATGTGAACCCAAGCGGATACTGCAGCTGCTGACGACATGGCTCGAGAAGGACGAAAGCCAGATCGTCAAGGTCAACTCCATGCAGGCCATCGCGGAGGTGACAGGGGGATGCCGCAGCCTCC
This sequence comes from Clostridia bacterium, assembly GCA_003563755.1. Next base: position 3,036 of record PWUB01000346.1, on the reverse strand, counting down.
GTGAAACTGTGGTGCGCACGATAGAGAGGGCGGTCAGGGAAGGAGGGCCAGCGGTTCGGGGTCGGGGTAGGCGGATACTGCATGAACTGCATCAAGGGGACGGAACCTGAGCCGCATCCCTTGCGCATAACAGCCCCTGCTGCACGGCGATTGGCTGGCCTGGGTGCGCCGCATCATGCGTCCACGATGAGGAGACCCTCCTCGCCCAGGGGCTTTGTCGCCAGGATGGTCCCCTCGGCCGACACGGCCATTGCTCCCCCGTGGGCCCCTCCCCGGCATTCACCGCACATGCCGCGGCATATGTCGCTTGCGGCGAGGTAGCTGGTCATGAAGGAGGTCACCCCCAGCTCCGCCACCCGCGAGACGTAGTGGGGCTCCTCCTCGGCTTCCCAGCGCACCTGGCCGTACTCCGGATCATCACTGCAGCGTGCGTAGGGTACCAGTAGCCAGTCGGGGGACAGCTCCGCCACCGCGGACGGCTCCACGGTGAACAGGTCACCGCAGATCAGAAAGGCGATGCGGCCCAGGGATGTGTCGGCGGCATGCAAATCCCCGCCTTCTCCGTAGATGGCGGGATCAGCGTCCGGCCCGTGCCAGCCCGGCGATACGCGGCGGTAGCCGAGGGCCAGCCGGCCGTCCGAATCGAACAGCAGCGCCGAGTCATAGAGCCTCTCCCCCGCCCTCTCCAGCAGCCCGAGGCCGACGAAAATGCCTGACTCGCGTGCCGCCCGGGCGAGTCGTGCCGTGACCCGGCCCGGTATGGGCTCGCCGAGGGGCAGATCACTCCCCGGGTCATCCCGGTTGATCAGGCCAGTGAGGGCAGCCTCGGGGAAAAGAACCAGGTCAGCTCCCGCCCGGGCTGCTGATTCCACCATCCGCAACACCGAATCCAGGTTCGCATCGCGATCGCGTGTCACACGGTTCACTGAAAGGGCAGCTCGCATGTCTGGCACCCCTTTCGAGGATATCCTTCCCGGCGAGTGGGTATCAACTCGGTAGACACAACGGAGTCCTACCCCCTGGGTATGGTGGACCCAGCGGTCAAGAATCCAGCCGTATTCATTGATTTGGATGGGCACAGGGAAACCGTCGCACATTTGCAGCCCGGACGGCTTCGGCTGCCGTCCGGGATTCTATCATTGCACGAGCCTGGCGATTCTTGCCTTCCCTCTGTGGGGGGAAGGCTCGCTGACGTCAGTTCTTGCGGATGTACGGATCCAGGTAGTCCCGCAGCCCGTCGCCCACGAGATTGAACCCCCATACTGTGATGAGGATCGCGAGTCCCGGGAAGGTCGTCATCCACCAGGCGTCCCGCATGTAAGCCCGGGCCTCACTCAGCATCAGCCCCCATGCCGGCGTGGGCGGTGAGGCTCCCAGCCCCAGGAAGCTCAGGGCCGCGAGGGAGAGGATGGACTGCCCGACGCGCATGGACATCAATACCAGGATCGGGGCCAGGCAGTTGGGCATCACGTGCCGGATCATGATACGCAGGTCACTGGCACCGACGGCCTGGGCGCTCTCAACGTAGCCCTGCTCCCGGATGCTGAGCACTGCCCCCCTGGTCACCCGCGCAAAGGTGGGTATTCCCCAGATGCCGATGGCGATGATGGCGTTCCTGAGGTCCGGCCCCAGGATGGTGACCACCACCAGGGCGAGGAGTATGCCCGGGAAGGTCATGAGGATGTCCATCAGCCTCATGATGATGTCATCGAGTTTCGGGTAATACCCTGCCATACCGCCCAGGAAGACTCCGGGAACCGTCGCTACGACCGTGGCCAGAAAGCCCGAAAACAGTGAGATCCTCGCACCGGCTATAATCCTCGAGAGAATGTCCCTGCCGTACTGATCGGTACCGAGGAGGTACTCGGTGCCGGGCGCGGTCAGTCGCGCACCCGAGATCTGGGTGCGATAGTGGTGCGGCGAGATCACCTGTCCGAACACGGCCAGAAACAGGATGACTGCCAGGAGCACGATCCCCAGGGCCACCGTCCTGTTCTTTCGCAGGAAGAACACCGTTTTCTCGAGGGAGGTACGCTCCTTCTGTTCCGTGGTGTGCTGAGTGCTCCCCTCAGTCATAGCGAATCCTCGGATCTATGAATCCGTAGAGCAAGTCCACGGCGAAGTTCAGAGTGACGAAGGTGAAGGCGAAGATCAGCACCGCTCCCTGGACCAGGGGAAGATCTCTCTTGAGGATTCCGTCCAGGGTCAGTCTTCCCAGGCCCGGCCACGCGAAGATAGTCTCTGTCACAATGGCACCTCCCAGCAAAACACCTGCCTGCATACCGATCACCGTCACCACCGGGACCAGGGCGTTGCGGAGGGCGTGCTTGTATAAGACTGTGCGCTCCCTGAGTCCCTTCGAGCGGGCGGTCCTGATGTAGTCCTCGTTCATTACATCGAGCATGCTGGAGCGCATCAACCTGGCCAACACGGCCATGGATATGGCACCTAGCGACAACGCGGGAAGGAAGACGTGCCTCAGACCATCCAGGGTCCACAGCGGACCACCCCTTCCGAGGGCGGGGAACCACCGGAGCTGGTAGGCAAATACGTACATCAGCATCAGGCCCAGCCAGAAGCTCGGCAGGGAAACCCCGACCAGGGATATCAGCCGGCTGGCATCATCGAAGATCGTGTGCCTTTTAGTGGCCGAGATGATCCCCAGGTTGACCCCCAGGACCACGGCGATGAGCAGGGTAACGCCCGCCAGCTCCACGGTGTGTAAGAAGCGCAGCCGTATCTCGTCCACCACCGGTCGGCGCGTTGCCAGGGACCTGCCCAGGTCACCCCGAAGCACGTTGGTCAGAAACCTCCAGTACTGCACATGCAGTGGATCCTCGAGCCCCATCTGTATGCGGAGCTGGTCTATCTGCTCCCTGGTTCCGAAGCCCCGGAGCAGGTACTCGGCCGGGTCTCCGGGTATCAGGTGAAACATAAGGAACACGAGGATCGTCACACCGATGACGATCGGAACTATGAGCAGCGTACGTCTGATGATGAAGCTATACACGTGTGACCCCTCTTCCATGCACGGTT
>PWUB01000298.1 GCA_003563755.1 Clostridia bacterium | reverse complement strand
CTGAGGCGTGCCTGGTACGACGAGGAGAGGATCACCGACGAGGTACTCGAGCGTTACACGAGGCCCCTGGGTGCCCACGACTGGGACAGGGGCCTGTGGGAGTTCGTCAGAAGCTCGGCTGCGGCCCCGGTGGAAGTGGGGTATCACGGGCTGGATGTTCCTGTCCTCGTGGTGACGGGGGACGATGACAGGATCATTCCCCTCCGCGACAGCGTGCTGTTCGCGGAGGAGCTGCCCGACTCGGAGCTGGTGATCATACCCTCCTCGGGGCATGTACCCCACGAGGAACGTCCGGGGGCCTTTTTGGACGCCGTGGTGCCCTTCCTCGAGCGGGTGATGGACCCAGGGTGAACACCCCACACACGGCGTGCCCGGGGTGGATCACGACGGGGGAGGGATGGAGGGAATGAAGGGGTCTGGCCCTGGCCTTTGCTGTAGGGACAGTCATATTCGGCGGTGGTGACCTCCCGCGTGCCGCCGCCGGTGGGACAGTAGACAGCACCCGGGCCTGTAAGGCAGGCGCGGAGGCGGCTTCAGCTTCCGTCGGGTTCTGGCAGGTATCCCTTCTGCACGGCGTCGCGAACCAGCTGCCGGGCGAATTCCCAGAGGTCCCCGGAGCCGTCCCTTATGCGCTCTATGCGTTCTACGACCTGGCGGTACTGTACGTCGTGGTCCGTCCAGGTCCTGCCCGCACGCCGGCTGTGATAGTTGAGGAGCACGGGCTGCAGGCAGTCCAGGGCCGCGGCAAATCTCGCCTCGGGAGTTTCCCTCTCTTCGAACTCGCGCCAGATCTGCAGCATTTGTGCCCTTTGTCCCTCGGGCAAGAGGCCGAATATCCGCTCCGCCGCCTCCCGTTCTCTCAGCTCCTTGTCACGGTGACCGGCGCTGTCGTAGGCGAAGGTGTCGCCGGCGTCGATTTCCACGATGTCGTGTATGAGGAGCATCTTCATGACCCGCGGGACATCCACCTCCTCATCGGCGTGCTCAGCCAGGAGGAACGCCATCACCGCGAGGTGCCACGAGTGCTCCGCGTCGTTTTCAGTCCGCTCGCCGCTCAAGATGAATGTCTGCCGGTATACCGACTTGAGCCGGTCTATCTCCAGGATGAAATCCAGCTGCTTCAGGAGATCGTCCAATGATCTCACTTCCCTTCCCCGCGGCTGCTCAGAGGACCCTGAGAGCCTATGCTCCCTGCATCATCGACATGCCTGCGGCCTGGGGGCAGTGTGCGGTGGTGTCAGGACGCCCGCTGAGCACCGAGTGCGGCCGCCGCCCACCAACCCTACAGCCACTCGCGAATAGTCTCTCCCTGGGCGAACAGGGCACCCATGCCGCCGGTGTGCACGAAGCACGCCCCCTCGTCGGAAGATACCGTACCGTCGGCCACCAGCTTCGCCAGGCCGGCCAGGGTCTTGGATGTGTACACCACCTCCAGCAGGATGCCCTCCGTTCGGGCCAGGTCTGTCATCGCCTTCATCGACTCGGCCGTGGGTCGGCCGTATCCCGGGCCCAGGGAGCCGTGGTGAATGCTCATCACCTCGCCCACGGGCGCGGCGGGTTTCATGCCGACAGCTTCGAAGATCGCGGCGGTGTACCCGTCGACAAGGCGGGGGAGGATGTCTCCCGGGTATTCGACGTTGATGACGTGGACATGAAAGGGCCCTCCGAGGAGCGCCGCGCCCGCCACGAGCCCGGACGCGGTGCCCGCCATGGCACCGGGAATGGCCACGTGCTTTATGTCTGCATCTTCAACATCGCACTGCCCGGCGAGCTCCAGGGCGGCGGAGACGTAGCCGAGGGAACCGGTCGGGGTAGCGCTGGAATTGGTGATGACGTAGGGTTTCTCTCCCCGCTCACGGAGCTCCTCGGCCACCCGCTCCATGCCGTCTGAACGCTCGTCTTCATCCACCGGGCCGAGGAATCTCTCGGTGGCACCGGCGACGGCATTCACGAGCATGTTGCCTTCGAGCCTCGCAGGGGGATCATCGTTGTGTACGATCACGCAGTCCATGCCCAGGGTGTTGGCGGCAAGGGCGGTGAGGGCGCAGAGGTTCGACTGCAGTGCCCCTGCTGCTACCACGGTCGTGGCACCCTCGTGTAGAGCCTCGCCCAGGAGGAACTGCAGGCTTCGGGTCTTGTTACCGCCGACACCGAGTCCCGTCATGTCGTCGCGCTTGATGTACAGGCCTGGGTGTCCCAGCAGCTCCCCGTAACGGGGCATCGGTTGAAGGGGTGTGGGGAAGACGCCCAGGGGCACGGAGGGAATGCTCTCCAGCTTCCGTCTCAGGCGTACTCCGGGGTCTTTCATAGGCGACCTCCGTCTTCATGGTGCGCGGTCGGGCCGCCGGCGGTGAATCTCCGTGCGGCCCGACCATGTGTATCGGTCCTGACCTTTGAGTCCAAAAACACTGACTTCTACCCACGGGAGCGTACTCCTGCCCGCCAGCGCGGTATGCGAGAATTGAATCAGTTTCCTTCCGCACCACCTCGGGCGTCAGAACGCCTCCAGCGAAAGGGAATCAGCCATCCGAGGTAGGGCAGCTCCTCGCCCTCGAACCTTGTTCCCCACAGGTTGCCTCCCGTGGCATCGAGATCCGGACATCCCTCGGCATTGTCGGCCATGCAGCTGAGGGCGTTCAGCTCCTGGTGTAAGGTGTAGAAGATGCTGTCCACGGCGGTCACCTCTCTCCGAAAGCCTCGTCTGTTCGGCATCATCGGTGGGACGGCAGGGGAGACGCACAGGGTGTTCCCCGTGATCGCTCTGCAAGCCCGGGAGGGCCCACGGGGAAGGGAACCCTCCCGGACGAAGCAGGCGCAGCCTACTCCAGGCGCTCACCGCATTCTCCGCAGAAGCGGGTGCCCAAGGGACTCTCCGTGCCGCAGTTTTCGCACTTGAGCAGGGACATGTTGGCACCGCAGTTGGTGCAGAACTTACCCTCCGAGGCGGGCTTTTTGCACCGGGGGCACACGGTCTGCTTGCCCTCGATGTCCCCGGTGAAGACCTGGGTTTCCCCGGCCTTCTCCTTTATGTCCTGGACCCTCTTGTCCGCGCGGGCGGAGGCGACCTCGACGTTGGCCCGGGGTGCGCATGAGACGCAGAGACCGTCCTCCTCGTTCCAGTCGCTGTCGCACACCCACTTGCTGCACTTGGGGCAGCGGGTGAAGTAGCCCTTGGCCTCGTTCTGGGCCACCTCGAAGGCCTTCTCGTGCTCCTTGTGCCATTCCGGGGTCATACCGTGGAACCGCTCCGTAAGGTGGCTTGTGCCCCG
>PWUB01000247.1 GCA_003563755.1 Clostridia bacterium | reverse complement strand
CACGGTGGTCACCTGACGATTCTGACCTTCGATGACCCGGAGGGACGCGAGGTATACCGTCACAGCGCCGCCCACGTGCTGGCCCAGGCGGTCAAGCGGCTCTACGACGATGTCAAGCTGGGGATAGGGCCCTCCATAGAGGAAGGCTTCTACTACGACTTCGACCTGCCGGACAACATCACCACCGAGGATCTGGCCCGCATCGAGGAGGAGATGCAGACCATAGTGAAGGAGGACCTGCCGACCGAGCGGGTGGTCATGGACCGTGAGGAGGCCGTGGAGTTCTTCCGAGAGCAGGGCGAGGACTACAAGGCGGAGCTAATCGAGGAGCTCCCCGAGGACGAGGAGGTCACCTGCTACCGCCAGGGTGAGTTCATCGATCTGTGCCGGGGTCCTCACCTGCCGACGACGGGAAGGCTGCGGGCCCTGGATCTCCTCAGCGTGGCGGGAGCCTACTGGCGTGGCGACGAGAACCGTCCCCAGCTGCAGCGGGTATACGGTACGGCCTTCGAGAACGCCAAGGACCTGGAGGAACACCTGCACCGCATCGAGGAGGCGCGGCGGCGGGACCACCGGCGCCTCGGCCGGGAGCTGCAGCTGTACAGCATCCACCAGGAGGAGGGGGGACCCGGCCTCATCTACTGGCACCCCCGGGGCGGCGTGGTGCGGGAGGTCATAGAGGACTTCTGGCGCTCCGTGCACCGGGAGCGGGGTTACGACATCGTCTACACGCCCCACATCGCCAAGAAGGAGCTGTGGGCCACCAGCGGGCACCTGGAGACCTTCAAGGACGAGATGTTCAACGCCATAGAGGTCGACGGTTCCGAATATATCTTGAAGCCCATGAACTGCCCCTTTCACATATTGATATATCAGTCGGAGACAAGGAGCTACCGGGACCTGCCCCTGCGGTGGGCGGAGATGGGCACCGTGTACAGGTACGAGCGGTCGGGGGTCCTGCACGGGCTGCTGCGGGTCCGGGGGATCACCCAGGACGACGCTCACATCTTCTGCCGCCCCGACCAGGTCGAGGACGAGCTGATGGGAGTCCTGCGGCTGGCCGAGTACATGCTGCAGTCCTTCGGATACAGGCAGTACGAGCTGGTGCTCTCCACCCGGTACGAGGTCAACCACGAAAAATACATCGGAAGCGACGAGATATGGGAGGAGTCCCAGGCCACGCTGAGGAGGGTCCTTGAGCGCATGGGACTCGGATACAAGGAGGATCCGGGGGAGGCCAAGTTCTACGGCCCGTCCATAGATATCAACGTCTTCGACGCCCTGGGAAGGGGCTGGCAGGGCACCACGGTCCAGCTGGACTTCAACCTTCCCGAGCGGTTCGACCTGGAGTACGTGGGAGCCGACGGGGAGAGGCACCGCCCGGTCATGATCCACCGCACGGTGCTCGGAGCCCTGGAGCGGTTCTTCGGGGGACTCATCGAGCACCACGGGGGGGCGTTTCCCACCTGGCTGGCACCGGTCCAGGTCAGCATCATACCGATAACGGATACCCATTCGGAGTACGCGAACCACGTGGCCTCGGACCTGAGGGCCCACGGACTGAGAGTGGAGGTCGACGACAGAAACGAGAAAGTCGGCTACAAGATCCGTGCCGCGGAGATTCAGAAGATACCCTACATGCTGGTCGTAGGCGACCGGGAAGTGGCCGATGAGACCGTGTCGGTCCGCACCCGCGAGGACGGTGACCTGGGTCCCCGGCCCTACGAACAGTTCAGAGATGACGTACTGCTGGACGTGCAGGAGAAGAGGGTGGCAGGGGAGAAAGCGAGTCAACAAGCGTAACTCAGCGAGGGATGGGGATCTTTGGGGCTCAACCCTTTGACCCCGGTCCCCATCTCGTGATATACTCCCTATCGTCAAGTTATCGTTTTTGACCAAGAGGGAGTTGTCCGCTCCTCGCCCGCCGGCGCACCGCCGAGGTGCTGCTTGCGGGCCGAGTATCCGCACCGCCGCCGGCCGACGCTGGCGTGGTGCGCCCTGAGCGGATGAAGTCCTTCATCCGCTTTCATCTTTTCTTGGGGGTGACCAGCGATAGATCAGGAGCTTCGCGTCAACGAACAGGTCCGAGCGAGGAGGGTCCGGCTCATAGACAAGGATGGCAACCAGGTCGGCATCGTGCCCATATCCGAGGCCATCAGCGCTGCCTATGATGAGAACTTGGATCTGGTAGAGGTGGCAGCATCTGCGGATCCTCCGGTATGCCGTATCATGGATTACGGCAAGTACAAGTACGAGCAGGCCAAGAGTCGCCGCGAGGCGCGCAAGCGCCAGAAGACGACCCAGGTCAAGGAAGTCAAGATGCGTCCCAACATCGACGATCATGACTTCAATGTGAAGATGAGAAACGCCAAGCGTTTTCTCGATGACGGTGATAAGGTCAAGGCGACCATCATGTTCCGCGGTCGCGAGATCGTCCATTCACGCCTGGGACGCGAGCTGCTTGAGAGACTGCGTAAGGAGCTAGTGGACCTGGCGGACGTGGAGAGAATGCCGAATCTCGAGGGTTACAACATGGTCATGGTCCTTGCTCCTAAGAAGAACCGGGAAGGCTGATTACTGTGCCCAAGATGAAAACACGCAAGTCCATAGCAAAACGGTTCAAGCGCACCGCGAAGGGACGCTTTAAGCGCCGCCATTCCGGACACAACCACCTCCGCACGAGGGATGATAGTGCCAAGCGCCGCAAGCTTAGGCGCACCACCATGGTATCCAAAGACGATGAGCAGCGCCTGAGAAAGATCATCGTGAAGAAGCGTTAACTGCAGCAGGAGGTAGAGCGCTATGCCGAGAGTGAGACGCAGTAAGTGGAAGAGAAGAAGGCACAAGAAGATACTCCGCCTGGCCAAGGGATACCGGGGAGTTGCGGGCCGCCTTTTCCGCCCCGCCAACGAGCGGGTGATGAAGGCCCTCTGGTACTCGTACCGGGACCGCCGGCAGAGGAAACGGAACTTCCGGCGCCTGTGGATAGCCCGGATCAACGCAGCATCCCGCCGGTACGGTCTTTCCTACAGTAAGTTCATCCACGGTCTGAAGCAGTCGGGAGTGGAGATCAACAGGAAGATGCTCGCCGACATGGCGGTCAACGATGAGGGCGCCTTCCGCTCCCTGGTCGAACAGGCTCAGGCGAGCCTCAATGGCTGAGCACCACTACCCGGGTGAACCGGCTGGTGTCATCAGCAGCACCCGCAACGCGCGGGTCAAGTGGGCCCGCAGGCTGGGGTCCAAGAAGTACCGAAGAATCGAGGGACGACT
>PWUB01000058.1 GCA_003563755.1 Clostridia bacterium | reverse complement strand
TCGGGCGACTGAAACGTAATGGCGAACAACCCTGATACAATCGCGAGCAACCCTGGTGTCACTCCGACCGGCCCTGGTGTCGCTTCGAGCAACCCTACCGTCATTGCAGGCACCCCTGACGTCATTGCGAGCAACCCTACCGTCATTGCGAGCACCCCTGACGTCATTGCGAGCAAAGCGAAGCAATCCCGATGCGAATAGCCCCGACAATCAGCGAAGAGCCCGGCCCCACCTTTGTCATTCTGAACAGAGTGAAGAATCTCCTCCAGAGTCACCCAACATGCGAATAGCCCGCACGATCGCCGAAATCACCGCACTGAGGCAGCACCTCACCGGCGACGTCGGCTTCGTCCCCACCATGGGCTACCTCCACGAGGGACACCTCGCCCTGGTCAGGCAGGCCCGGGCCGAAAACCCGGCCTTCATCGTCAGCATCTACGTCAACCCGTCGCAGTTCGGCCAGAGCGAGGACCTGGCCGCCTATCCGCGTGACCTTGACCGTGACCTTGAGCTACTGCGGGAGGAGAAGACTGACATCGTCTTCGTCCCGTCCGATGCCGAGATGTACCCCCCGGGGTTCAGCACCTGGATCGAGGTCGAGGGCATAACCGGGCGTCTCGAGGGTGCAGCCCGTCCCGGCCACTTCAGAGGCGTCGCCACCGTAGTGGCCAGGCTCTTCAACATCGTCCGGCCGTCCAGGGCATACTTCGGAGGGAAGGACGCCCAGCAGGCGCTGGTCATCAGGCGAATGGTCAGCGACCTCAACATGGTCGTCGAGATCATAGCGGTTCCTACCGTCAGGGAGAGCGACGGCCTGGCCATGAGCAGCCGCAACGTCCGCCTCAGTCCCCAAGACCGCCGCGCTGCCACCGTGCTGTTCAGGGCCCTCACCCTGGCCCGAGAACTGCGCGACAACGGCGAGACCGACGCCAGTGAGGTCCGCCGCCGCATGACTCTGCTCATCGAAGCGGAACCCCTGGCACGGATCGACTACGTCAGCATCGCCGACGCAGCAACACTGGAGGAACTGAGCGCTATAGACCGCCCCGCACTGGCCTCCCTGGCCGTCTGGATCGGCCAAACGCGGTTAATGGATAACATGCCCCTGGAATAAGCAAGAACCTACTATGGGCCGGTGTCCCCCTAATGTCCCCCTTCCTACCCCCTCGTCATTGCGAGACCCGACAAGTCGGGTCGAAGCAATCTCGACCGAGAGGCGGGGTTCATCCCCGCCTCTCGAATCCCCCTCTTAGGATAAGAGGGGTCAGGGGAGTTACGACTCATAACCCCCTGTTCATTTCTTCCTCTTGCGCCGCCACAGGAAGTAAGCCAGCAGTCCGACAACCACCACCCCGATCACGATCACTCCGCAGATGATGCCCCCGATCGTGGCCTGGTGCGAGAGCCAGGCTCAAACGGACGACTGTCGAGATCTTCGCCTCCTGGCGATAAGGAGTGCGCCTAACACGGCAGCCGCCGCAATCGAGATCACCACAGGTATGGCAGGAAAGGCCGCATCTTCCGCTATGTGGTTGACGGTGGCCCTGACCTTTATCCCCACGGCCACCATGCCGCTGCCTCTGGCCAGGAACCGGATATAGCCCTCATATGTTTCGGAGCTGAGAGTATCGTCACCATACAGCGTCAGTACCACCTTCGTGCCCCCGGCGGTGGCATTGACCGAAATCTTCTCCGGCTCCACAGTCAGCGGTATGTTCTCGAGGTCTATCTCGAGGTCGCCGCTGAAGTCGAAGACGAAGAACTCCACGTCGACGCTGCCGTCGGTAGGGACGTCCACCTCAACCGAGGCCGGGCTCAGTTGCAGCGACTGTGCCGTCACAGGAACGGCACACGCACCGATTAAGACCAAGGCCACCGCGACGGCGATTACCTTCTCCACTTGTCGCCCTCCTTTGCCACGTGCACGACGGCTTCTTCCCGCTTCGTCCTGCACCGATTCAACTGCTCTAGCCTTCTGATTCCACGGCCCAGAAGACGAGGGTGCCGATGTATTCCGTATCCGGGTACATCTCGGACGGGCAGACCAGTTCCGTGGTCAACCCTGGCTCACTACCCGGAGCGATGTCCACAAGTCCGAGGTCTGTCGCTGTCCATGCACCGAACTCGGTCGGGATACTGTGCCGGTCACTAAACACCTCGTTGAGCTTCAGAGCCCTCGTGTATAGATAGTTATCCGCATCGTACTTAGTGTCGGCAGCGAGCACCGCATCGACATCTATGTTCAATGTCCCGGTGTTGGTCACAGTGATAGTATCGCCGGTCATGGTCTCACCGGGATGAATCTCACCGAAATCTATATCAGACGGCGAGACGCTAACACCAACAACGCTGTACGTGTTGGTGATGGTCATGGTTGCCTCCGGTCCGGGTTCGGTGCCGGACACTACTTCGATCAGACGGCCTTCCGGGTCGTAGGATGGCATCCAGGGTGCAGGAGGATCCACCTCTTGCACCAGGTAGGTGCCCGGGGCCAGACCGTCTATGATCTTCTCCCACCCACCGTCCCGCGTAAGCACATAGGTCTCATCGAAGTCATCCGGGCCGGTCACCCGAACCTCGATCTCGTCGTCAGGGAACTCCACCTCATCCGGCTTATCAAAGAGCTTGATCAGCTTCATAGAGCCGGTTGCGGGAGTCCGGGCTCTGAGACCGACCTCGCCGGTGGCGGCGTCCGGCTCGGCCACAATCACGGTGTCCTGGCCGCCCATAACCGCAGTGTGGGGTCCATTCGGCACATCGTCTGCGTCGATGTAATACAGAAACTCCTCGAGCTCAAAGCTGTATTCCCCGGGCTCGGCTGCCTCCGGCACCTGTACCTTGTACACTCCTGCGAATGGAGTTCCCTCGTCATAACTGGAGTACATCCCCCACTCGTAGTTGACCAGGCCATCGGGAGTGTATGCTAAGTCTGGCTCCGGATCACACCACGCTGCATTGACGTACACGGTCCAGCCGGCGGGCGCCCGGTCTCTCAGCACGATCGTGACAAAGCCATCGACCGGGGCTGTGAAGGTCACCTGCACCTCGAACAGTTCTCCCGGCACCACCGTGGCTGGCAGAATCCGGACGGGGTTCGGTAGGTCGTCGGCGGCCACCGGCAGCGCGCCCGCGAACATCGCCAGCAGGCTGCCCACCAGCAGCATCGCCAGCACCCGCCTCACTCGTTCAGTCATTTTGCGTCTCATATCACCTTTCCCCCTTCTCTTGCGTGATTCCTTGGCTCATTCACCTTCGTCTCTTCCTCACTCGATACCTGTCTCACCTCCTTTCGG
>PWUB01000351.1 GCA_003563755.1 Clostridia bacterium | reverse complement strand
GGTGAGGGAAACCTGGAAAAGAAGGCACGAGCGGTAACCCCGAAGGTGTCACTGAAGAAATCGCCATAGCCGGGATACTGCTGGTGCAGCTGGGAATGCAACTGGTTCTTGACCATGGTGCACTGACGCACCAGCTGCTCCCGGGCCGCCACAAGGTGCTTCAGGGCCTGTATCCTGCCGTTGGGCCTGACCTCGGGCAGCTGGAACCACTTCCGGTACAGAACCTCCGCTATGGCCTGAGCATCCAGGGGATCCGACTTGTCAGGATTGGGGCCGTGAACCCTCTCCCGGTTGGTGTATACCGGATTCACCTCCCGGACGGCAAAGCTCTGACCCACCAGCCATTGCGCCAACGAACGCCCCAGCCCCTGGGTGTCCTCCAGCCCGAACACCGGAGTGACCCCCTCGGGAACCTCATCTTCGATTCTACTGACCAGAGCAGGGAAATGCTTCGGTCGGGTAGAAACCGTAACGCAAAGGTGGGGTTGGTGGAAAGCGTCGATGGCTACGACGGTGTGTTGATGCTTGTGGGTGTCTACGCCCACAAACCAGGTCTTGTGAACATCCAGCACGTCCATCAGCTCCTTCTCAATGATGTCATCATCGGCGGGAGCCTACTGAAAGAGCGGTGTGCCTAGCGAAGTCCTCAGAAGCCAGTCGGTGAAAGTCCGAACGGAGTAAGTACCAGGACGCTCTGAAGCCGGCCCGACTGCATGTGTTGAGAGGCATCTGCAGAAGCATGGGAGATGGCGACTCTTCAGCCCGTAGCATGAAGCGAAGTCTGCCGCGTCGTAACGTAGCCCGCAGGGGAACCAGAGGCGGCCGAGCCCCGCGCTCTTGGGCGAAGGCCAACGAAGGTGGAGAGACCCTGGACAGCACCACCGAAGGAGCCTCCGGCGTAAGGGACGCGGGATGAAGAGAAGGCTGATGAGGGAACTAGGGAGGCCCTCCTTCCCGGAAAGGACTGCCTATAAGTGTTGACCCACGAAATGGCGGTTCGGGGAGAGGGAATCGGATCGGGTAATAGTACCGCTTGCAGGATCGAGACAACATAACTCGATCTGAGGGAAGGACCCGAAGAAACGAAGGCGTGTCCGAAAGAGGGAAGCACTGGTGAATGCCCATAGGGCTAATGACACCCGATATCGTGGTGTGCGAGAACTCCAGAGGACACTGTACCGTGCCGCCAAGCGGTCATCCACACGAAGGTTTCACGCCTTGTACGACAAGGTGTATCGTCCTGACGTGCTGGCACAGGCATGGGACGACGTCAGACGCAACCGGGGCGCTGCGGGCATCGATGGGCAGGCCATAGAAGAGGTGGAAGCCTACGGAGTCCGGCGCATGCTGAACGAGCTTTACCGGGAGTTGAGGGAGGAGAGCTACCGACCCCGACCAGTGATGCGGGTGATGATTCCCAAGGGTGACGGCGGGCAACGTCCACTGGGTATACCCACAGTCAAGGATCGAATCGTCCAGGCGGCAGCCAAACGGGTGATCGAGCCGCTGTTTGAGGCGGACTTCCAGGAGTTCTCCTATGGATTCCGTCCTCGGCGGTCGGCTCATGACGCCCTGGAAGATGTCCGTAGGACGGTCAACTCGGGATACAGCCATGTAGTGGATGCGGACATCAGGTCGTACTTCGACAACATCAACCACGACAAGTTGATGTTGCTGCTTCAGTTGCGCATCTCCGACCGCCGGATGCTGAAGCTACTAAGAGGTTGGCTGCGGGCTGGCGTCATGGCTGAGGGGCAGCTGGAGTCCACCGAGCAGGGAACTCCACAGGGCGGAGTGATATCCCCACTTCTGGCCAACATTTACCTGGACTATCTGGATAGGTTGTGGTGTCGCTTCACGGGCAGAGTGGGAAAGGCCGTCAGATATGCCGATGACATCGTGGTTCTGTGCCGCAGCGAGCGGCAGGCGCGACGGGCATACCGACTGCTGGAGCAAATTCTCGGGCGAATGGATCTGCGGCTGAACGAGCATAAGACCCAGATAGTGGACCTGCGCCGGGGAAGAGAGGGCTTTGACTTCCTTGGTTTTCACTGTCGCACGACGGAATCATACCGCTGGCCTGGCAAATGGTATCTTACGACCTGGCCTCGAAGGAAGGCCATGAAGGTGCTTAGGGCCAAAGTGCGAGCCCTCACGAGCCGTCGGACCCTGCTCTGGTCGGTGGAGAAGTTGCTGTCTCGGATGGATCCGATATTGCGTGGATGGGGGAACTACTTCGAGTATGGCTCCTCATCTGCGTCCTTCTCAGCCATCGACAGTTACGTCACCAGACGCTTGAGCATGTGGCTGAGTCGGAAACACAGTCGGAGGCCCTGGGGCTGGCAACGATGGCAATCCTTCATCAGGAAACTCCCGCTGGTGCATCGGGGCCGAACCGCTCCATGGATGAGTGCGTAATGCTGCTCGGTGAACTCGTGGAGAAAGCCAGATGAGGGAAAACCTCACATCCGGAATTGTGGCGGCGGGAGCTGGACTGAATGCTCTGGAACTGGAAACCCCTTGGGTGCCCGACCCAGGCACGTAAACGACATTGGGCAATCTGCGGCGACAGCCGAATTGACCAAGTGGGAACTCAGCTACACGCACCAGTCCTGCTCTCCACCCTACTTGAAAGCCCGGTACACGCTGAGCAGTCCGGCCCCACGGATGGTGTCGCCGTTTTTGATCTGGATCTCAATCGCATCAGTGGGAACTTCACCAGGTATGATCGCTCTACCCGTCTTTAAGGCCACATAAATGGCCCCGTCAACCGTTATATAGCATATTGATCTTCACTCCTCTTTGCCGCAGGTAATGCCGCATCTCCTGGACGTCCTTGAGGTGTTCCCTGATCAGCTCAAGGTACTCATCGATGAGGTACTGACCGCGTTTCAGCACCCTGCTCATCAGTTCCGGGGGCAGCCCATAGAGGTGAAGGATCAGGACAGAGTCAAAGGCCTTGAGGTAAGCGTCGACGGACCTCGGGCTGTGGTATGTCTTGCGGGAGATCTCCATGACGGAGTAGCCCTGAAGGTGCAACCTGACCACCAGGTCCTTGTGGGTGAGCATCCTCCCCATGTCGAGCACCGTCCCGGGACAGGGGAGGATGATCTGATGCCGTCGCTGGTGGAAGTCCACCGCCCGGGAGACGGTAGCCTGAGACAGGAGGAAGATCCACTGGAGCTCGGAAAAGGACAAGAGGCCGTCCTGCACGTAGGCCTCGGTAAGCACCCTGGCGATGCGCTGGCCGTGAAAATCAAGGTAAGCCTCGTAGTATCCCGGCGGCTGGTTCCTG
>PWUB01000049.1 GCA_003563755.1 Clostridia bacterium | reverse complement strand
TCGGTGTGATGTCTCCGTACCAGGTGAACGCGGAGTTGTGGTCTCACGTCGACGAGGGAGCGATCTTCATGCACTGTTTGCCGGCCCATCGTGGTGAGGAAGTGACGGACGAGGTATTGGATGGCCCCCAGTCGGTGGTACTTGACCAGGCGGAGAATCGTCTTCATGTTCAGAAGGCGATAATGGCGTTGTTGATGTGAGGGGTGTTTCCGAGATGTGGTTCGTCGCGTGCTGGGATTCGTAGGAGATAGACCTCTTACCCTCGAGGATGTGCTCAGGAAGGATTTACATGCTTGTTAAGGTTCACACAACCGGATAGACTGAACATGACTAGTTAGCAGAGCCGGAAAGTCCTGGAGTGAGGTGATTCGGTGAGCCCGGAAGAGGAGGCTGCCGCCCGCGTATACGAGAAAATGCGAGAGGAAGATATCAAGCTCACCCAGCAGAGAAGGCTGATCATCAAGCTGCTGGTCAAGCATCAGGACAGTCATCCCTCGGCGGATGAACTGCACCAGCTTGTTCGCGGAGAGGACCCTGATGTCGGGCTGGCCACCGTGTATCGAACCCTGGACCTTCTGGAGAGACTGAACGTGGCGCAGGCCGTCAGCTTCGGGGACGGTCGAACCCGCTATGAACTAGCCAGCGAACCTCATCAGCATCATCACCTACTGTGCATCCAGTGCGGAAAGATAGAGGAGGTCGATGAGGACCTCCTCGGAGCGGTGGAGGACGCGGTGATGGAGCGAACGGGGTTCAGTGTCGTTGACCACGAGCTGAAGCTGTTCGGCGTGTGTTACGCGTGTGATGAACGGGATAGCGGCAGTGAAAACCACAATATGAGGTGAAGACCATGGACTGGCGGATGTTGGGGACCGCCTTCGGGTTGGTGTTTCTCGCGGAGCTGGGTGACAAGACGCAGCTGGCAACGATGATGCTCGCTGCGGGCACCGAATCTCCGCTGGCGGTGTACTTTGGGGCTGCCCTGGCAATGCTCCTCAACGTGGGCCTCGCCGTCCTTTTGGGAACGGCGGTTATGAGGGTGGTGCCCCAGGAGTACATACGCTACGGGGCCGGCGGGTTGTTCATCGTGCTGGGGACCCTGGTGCTTCTAGGCCGCTGACACTGCATGATGCTCCTCCCATCCTGTGCAATGCCTCGGGTGTGCCTGCCGGTCAGCCGGTACCCGCGAGTTGGGACCGCAGGACGTGAATACACGCGGGCGCACCATCGATGACTCGACATCGGACCTCATTGCATTGGACACACCGTGACCACCGGGCCTTTTGGTCCGTTACGTCGATGTCCCGTGCACTCCCGGGTCATCAGATCGTACTCTTCAATCTCAGAATACGTCGGAGATTGGTGGAGTTAGCTGTTCTTGTCCTCCTCGAGTTCGTGGCAGGAGGCAGCCCTGGCGGAAACAACCCCGTCGGGGATGGGGGCCTCTTGCCCGATGCGGAGGCAGCTTACTCGCTGACCGTGAGCATATTGCTGCGGGTTGGAGTGCTAGACCGGAGAAAGGCGCGAAGCCCCCCCACCGATAGCGGGCGGAAGCGCCGAACGATGATAACCGACTGCTGCGAATGCCTGGCAATCTGCATGGGAATACGCCCGAGATATGCCCTCTTCAAACGCTCATTCGAATCACCGAGCAGAATCAGGTCAGTCTCACCCTCGGTCGCGAGAACGGTATCAACAACGGAATAGCGTTCCTTGAGTGTGCAGTAGATCCGGCAATCGGTGGTCGAGGCCACGAGATCCTCTGTCTCCGCTGCGATCTCATCCTTGTCTTCCCTCGGAAGATCGGGGTGTATGACACGCAGAACCTCGATCTCTGCCCCCGTTGACATGCTCAGCCTTTTCGCCATGTGCAGCGCATAGCGAGCGTTGCTACCTCCGCCGTAGGGAACAGTGATGCGGCTGAGGTCTTCGGGGAAGTGCCCCTTCATGATCGCCACGCTTCGTGATGCTTTGGCGAGAAGGTCGTTGGCGACACTGCCGGCGAATGTCTGCAGGCGTTTAACCCTCTGCCACCCTGCGACTATGAGATCGACCTCTTCACGCTCGGCCTGTTCCATGATGGCGGCAGGCGTCGAGTGATCGAAAACCACGAGGAGTCTATACTTGGTGTCCCTGTGTGCCGCCCGACTGGCACGGTATCCTTCTTCTAGTCGACCGAGCTGATCCACTTCGCTCGCCTCATAGCTCTCACGAGCCGCCTGCAGGGAGGTCTGCCGGGGAACCTCGATCACGTTCATTGCCACCACTTCATCCCCGAGACAGGCTGCGAGATGAAGCAAATCCTGTTCATAGTCAGGATCTGCAACGGGGACCAGGACCCGCGTACTGCCATCCATTGATGTGCTCGGCACGTCCTTTTCCAGGATGTCGAAGATATCGTAGTCCGGTTTGGCTTCTCTGGCTCCGAAGGTTACATACCACACGGTGCTGAGAACGATAACGGCCACGGCGAACATCAGGGAAGCGCTTCCTACTGAAGGCAGAAGCATCAGTGAGGCCACGATGCCGAAGAACTGAGTGACCGGATAGAGAGGGTCACGGAAAGCCGGACGGTACCAGTCGTTTGAAGTACTGCGCAGGATTATCACTGACAGGTTAACGAGAACGAAGATCATCACGTTGAACGTGCTTCCCAGCCGGGCCAGTGCCTCCACATCAAACAGAAGCACCAGGATCAGCATTACCCCTCCCGTCACGAGCACTGAGCGGTACGGGGTGGAGAACCTTTCATGGATGTTGACGAACCATCGGGGGATGAGGTTGTCCCGGCTCATGGCGAAGGGAAACCGGGATGACGACATGATGGCGGCATTGGCTGTGGATACCGTGGCGAAGAAACCCGCTATGAGTATGGCGAGTTGACCCGGGATTCCCGCCAGCAAGGTGCCCACCTCCACCAACGGTGTCGTCATGACCATCAGTTGCTCCAATGGCAGGATCGCATTGGTGACCAGCATCACTCCGATGTACAGCAGGGTGACCGCGCCCACCGATGCTATGAAAGCACGGGGCAGGTTTCTGGCGGGGTCCTTCACCTCTTCAGATAGAGCTGCCAGCTGGGTGATTCCCAGATAGGAGACGAAGATAATTCCGGTGGTCGCGAAGATGGACCTGGCACCGAAAGGCACGAACGGTTCAAGGTACTGCGGTTCGGCCATGAAAGATCCCCTAACCATATAGGCGGTCAGTATAAGGAACAGGCCAATGACGATGACATTTTGGAGTTTGCCAACGGACTCAGCACCTCGGTAATTGAGCCAGAGCAGCGCGAGACCGGCCGCAACAGCTGTGATCAGGACAGGAATGGGTAGGAGTGCTTTGAAGTACTCAGCAAGCCCGACCAGTGCGAACGATCCTTTGAAGACCAGCGCGAGCCAGGCACCGACACCGACGATGGTCCCGAAATAGGGTCCCATTGAGCGACTGATGAAGTAGTAGGATCCGCCTGCCTTCGGCATGCCCGTGGCCAGCTCCGCCATACTGATGGCGGTGGCCATGGAGATAATCCCACCGACAAGAAACGAAATAGCTGCAGCTGGCCCCGCATTGGCAGTAGCTATGCCCGGGAGAACGAAGATCCCGGCTCCTATCATGGTCCCGGTGCCGATGGCGAACACTGGGAAGAAACCGAGATTTCGACCGAGGCGCTTCTCTGTCTTCGGTGCAGGCATTGAACTGCTCTCCTTCCGGGTTCGTACCGGTTCTGCCGAGAACGCCCCTGCTGCTCCGTAGGTAGTGCAGACCACGTTGATTGTACTGATCTGGCACGGGTGTGTAAAGTGCCCCAGGGGACGCTGAGCTGTACGGTGTAGCGGTCCCGTGGACGCTCTGCGCAGATCCACAGAATCGCGGGTGTGGTGTGGTTGACGTGAGGCGAAGGGGGGCGCAGATAGAGTTAGGCATTTTCGTAATCGAGAAGGGGGTGGAAGGCATGCCGAGTGACAAGCAGATCTGTCACGGCGCTGCCACACATTGCGAGCCAGGCCGCTGTGAGATATAATGAACCCATCCAAGGTGCGCCTATAGCTCAGCTGGATAGAGCACCGGCCTCCGGAGCCGGGAGCGCAGGTTCGAGTCCTGCTAGGCGCACCACTTCCTTTTCCCGTGAAAAACAGATGATATGTAGGCGCCCCTGGCTGCTGGTCTATTTCTCGAAATGGTGCGAGGCCTTGGAGAGGTGCATCTTGTTCACGTAAGATTCCCTGTACAGAGTATCTCCTCTCGCTGTCCACGACCCGATAAAGCTCACGATCGTTGCTGGCAGAACCATCTCCATGCCGAATACCTCGGCTGCCAGAAGCGTGGTGGTGATGGGGATATGCGCGGCACTGCCCAGGAGTCCAACTGAAGAGGCAGCGATGACGGCGACCGGGTACGGGTAATTCATGATCTGCGCTACGAACGCGCCGGCCAGGGCGCCGACGGCGAGGCTCGGAGCCACGACGCCGCCGCTGGCCCCGGAGCCGATCGTGAACGAGGTGGCGGCGATCTTGCCCGCCAGAAGGATGAGCAGCATGAGCGGTGAGAACATGTCGTCACGCGTCAAATCCTCCACCAGTGATATGCCGGTGCCCAGTACATACGGGGTTGCCAACAGGGCCGTGAGCCCGGTCAGCAGGCCACCCACGGCGGTCTTTACATAGGCGGGGATCCTGGTGAGAGTTTCGTTCATGTTCTCGTAACCGTACAGGGTCCTGATGAAGACGAGGCTGACCAGGCCGACGATGATGCCCGTGAAGATGAAGAACGGCATGTCGCGTGTCGGGTTGAACTCGTAACCGATTGGGGCCGGAAACTTGAACAGTCGGGTTCGCCCCAGTATGATCGCATAGGTATAGTAACCGGATATGCTCGAGATAAAGCTGAGGAAGAGATCGGCGTACTCCATGTCCTCCAGGTAAAGAACCTCTGCCCCGAAAACACCTCCCGCGATAGGGGCTGTGAAGATCGAACCGAAGGAAGCACTCATCCCGCACACCACCACCCTCCGTATGTCCAGGAGGGGGAGATTGAGTCGCCTGGCGATGAGGTAACCTATGCCGCCGCCCATCTGCACGGTCGGTCCCTCTCTGCCGGCGGATCCGCCGAAGGCAATGGTGAGGACGCTGGCGACCAGTTTGACGGGGATCACGAGCAGACGGATCCTGCCCCACCTTTCGTTGTAGGCCTTGATCACCGCGTCGGTGCCGTGCCCTGCTGCCTCCGGGGCGAGAGTCGACGTAAGGACTCCGCTCACGGCCAGACCCACCACGGGTAGGATGTACACCCACACCGTTTCACTCGCCGATGCAAGCAGATCGATTCCCCAGTTGAGGATGCTTGTGAATATGACCGCCGCGAAGCCCACCGCGACACCCACGATTATGGCGATGGTGGACCACCTCACGGTGTGAGCCGCCGACGCCCTGGTCTTCTGCACGATGTTTCCGCGTTTGGGACCTCCAGGGCTCACTGTCGCTTGCCGTCCTTGAAGCGGTCAACGAGGCTCTGGGGATTCTGGATCCATGCGATGACGTGATCCCCCTCCCGTAGAGGGCCCGCCCTGGAGGGCAGGTGGTGCTGTCCGTCCCTCAGGATCAGTATCGGATAGGTTTCCCTGTTGAGCTGTTCGGAGATCTCGGACACGGGCGCGCCCACCATCTCCGGATGGTCCCCAACGGCAAGCCGCTTAACCTCTATCCGGGGATAGAGCTGATGGACCAGGTCGGAGATGTCGACCCCGTTGAGGCGGGTCACTATCTGTGCAGCGGTTGAATCAGCAGGGTCGAGTATGTTTGCCAGCTCCAGGACCTCTCCGAGCTCCCGGTATTCCCGCTCTCCGATCCTGAGCATGACTATAGGTATACCCATAACTTCGGCAGCCTTGGCGGCGAGAAGATTGAGACGGTCGTCCCCCGTGATGGCGATGAAGGTCTGGGCCTTTCGGTTGTTTGCCTCGCTCAAGGTGTCAGGATGTGTCACGTCGCCGAGGACGATGTCGACGTCAGGGAACAACTCCGATATCGACTCGCAGGCCTTGGGGTCAGAATCGACGAGGGTGACTCTGTGGTCCGGATGGGAACTGAAAAGGCTGACGAGCCTTCTACCGCCTTTGCCTCCACCTGCTATTATCACACGCACATAATTCCTCCTTCTCACCGGGGGTGTGTTCTCTAAGACACTATTGTCTCCATCTGAGTCCCGAAACAACACCGGCCCCTCGGTCGCCGCCCGTCCGTGCACCGCCGGCATTGGCGCCGCCGATCATCGAATCTCACCTTCTGGTGCGGGCACGATATGACATGCAGGGTCTCCCCTACGCCGCCGCGAAAGATCCTCGGCAGGTATTGACCAATATCTGCCCAATTCAATGAGCGGAGGTGATGATACTGCCCACTCTATTTCACAACGGTAAGATCTACACCCTGGATGAGGACCGAGACGATCGAGTCGTGGACTCCCTCCTGGTCGATGGAAAGCATATCCGGGAGGCGGGGTCTCGGGAAGAACTCTGTGCAGGCCCCGGCTTGACACGGATTGACCTGCAGGGGCGCACCGTGGTGCCGGGCTTCGTCGATTCCCATACCCACTTTTTGTCCCACTGCTACATGCAGGTTGGTGTGGATTTGACACAGGCTACATCCCTGGAGCAGGCCCAGGAGCTCATATCCCGGGTAGCAGAGAGAACCCCGCCCGGCGAGTGGATTCGGGGTGGAGGATGGAACAAGAATCTGTGGGGGGACGGTGACTTCCCGCACCGATCGGACCTGGACAGGGTCACCCGTGGTCATCCGGTGGCACTGCGGAGCAAGGATGCCCATGCCCTGTGGGCGAACACCGAGGCTCTCAGGCGAGCGGGGCTCGATGCCGGGGTCGGGTCTCCTCCCGGGGGTAAGGTGCTTCACGATGAGGACGGCGAACTGCGGGGCATATTCGTCGAGACTGCTATGTCACTCATCGATGAGGTGATGCCGGAACCCTCCCTACAGGAGCTCAAGAGGGTGGTGCTCGAGGGTCAACGGGAGGCTCATTCGCTGGGATTGACCGGCCTCGTGAGCTGCGAGGGGGCCGATGCCCTGCGGGTCTTCACGGAGTTGAACAGAGCAGGAGCCCTGAGTCTTCGCGTGAGGATGACCATGCCTGCCGAATCCCTGGATGCGCTGGAAAGCCTGGGCATTACCCGCGGACTTGGCGATGAGAGGCTGCGCATTAGTGCGGTGAAGATCATGATCGACGGTGCCCTGGGTCCACAGACCGCCTACATGTTTGATCCGTACCGCGGTCGGGAGGCGGACGGCTACCGGGGGCTCCTGCTGATGGATCCTGAGGAGTTTTCGAGCCAGGTCGAGCGATCGTTCGGGCTTTCACTGCCCGTCGCCGTGCACGCCATCGGTGACGCGGCGAACAGCCTGGTCCTGGACGTTCTGTCCGAGCTCAAAAACAGAGCGGTCGGTCGCAATCGCATCGAGCACGCCCAGGTGCTGAGACCTGAGGATATCGAGAGGTTCGCCCGCCTGGGAGTGATCGCCTCGGTTCAGCCCACCCATGCGGTGGCCGATAGGGATCTTGTGGATAGATACTGGGGCTCCCGGGGTCGTTATGCATACGCATTTCGCAGCCTCATGAGGGCCGGGGCGGTTCTGGCCTTCGGGTCCGACCTGCCGGTGGATGTCATGGACCCCCTGGCTGGGATCCGTGCTGCAGTGTTCCGTGCAAAGGACGGCCGAGACCGCAGCTGGTATCCCGAGGAACGGCTCTCAGCAGTGGAGGCGGTCCGGGCCTACACTTGGGGCTCTTGCTACGCCCTGGGGGAGGAAGGGCGACGGGGCACCCTGGTCCCGGGTATGTTGGCCGACTTCGTGGTGCTCAGCCACGATATCATGCAGGGTGGACTGGAAGAATGCCGTGTTGACATGACGGTGGTCGGGGGAGAGGTGGTGTTCGACAGACGAGGATTCACATCATCCTGCTGATCGCGTTTTCACGGGCGCTTTCCCGCCGAGTCTGGGTAACCTAAGGGGGACCTGCAAGGATGGGAGGCTAGTCCGTGAGCGTTCTCACCAGAGCCGTGGTGGCCACAGCCGCAGCCGGAGCAGTCAGCGGCGTGGGGGCCCTGATCCTGGCCCTGGCCGGTGACATAACCCGCAGGACCTACAGCACCATACTGGGGTTTTCGGCGGGAGTGATGCTGGGCATATCGTCTCTAGTCCTCCTTCCCCAGTCCGTTGCAGAGGGAGGAGTGCTCGTGGCGGTGGTGGGACTGCTCCTCGGAGGTGCCTTCGTCTTCGTCCTCGAATACGTACTGCCGCACCTGCATCCCCATTTCGGAAGTGATGCTTTCACTCCCGGCATGGAGGATGCCCTGCTGCTCGCGGTGGCGATCGCCATTCACAACATACCCGAGGGGCTGGCCATGGGCCTGGGGTACGTGGCGGGTGTGCAAACCACGGGGCCTCAGCTGGCACTCGCAATGGCATGTCAGAACATACCTGAAGGGCTGGCGATAAGCCTGCCGCTGCGGCGCAGCGGCGTGAACCGCTGGGTTACGGTGATCTTCGCGACCCTGGCGGGAATCAGCGGTGTTCTCGGTGCCTGGGTGGCCGTCATAGGTGCCAAGAGCCTGCGATCGCTCCTTCCCCTCGGGCTCTCCTTCGCCGCTGGAGCCCTCATTTATGTTACTGCCGATCAGTTGATCCCGGAGGCGCATGAGCCGGGGGGTTCCACTCTTCCCAGCTGGGGTGTGACCATGGGGTTCATCCTGGTACTGCTCGTCGGCTGGTGGGTTGGGTTGTGAGGGATTCTCTTCTGCAGGGACAGCCGTCGTGGTATACTGTTATGGGATTTGCACGGTCGGTGGGCGTCTCGCGCAGCAGCGAGGCGACTCTTTCCGGTCAGCATGGACGGTAGATGACTGGGGAAAGGGTTGTTTATGAAGATTGGGAACTGGCAGGGGTATCTGGTCACACTTCTGGTCGTCATCCTCTCCGTCTCAACAGTGATCGCCTGTCTCACCGGGGTCGCGGAGGCGAGTACCGCGGCCGAAGACGGTGATTGGTGGGTTCCAGATCGGGCGGAGCTCGAGGGCATTCTCCTGAGAAAGTCCGAGGAAATACAGCGGCCGATAAAAGGTATATACGTGCCCCCCGGGCTAGCCGGTGATCCGGGCCGGCTCGACAACCTCATCCAGCTGGTACTGGATACTGAGCTCAATGCACTCGTTATCGATGTCAAGGATGATAATGGATGGATCACCTACCGCACCGAACTGGACGCGGTGCACAGGTACCGGGCACAGCAGGTTCGACTGGGCGACCTCACTGAACTTGCAGAGAGGCTCCGTGAGCTCGGCATATACTCCATCGCGAGGTTGGTGGTCTTCAAGGACAGCCGGCTGGCGGCAGCACGCCCTGACCTGGCCGTAGCCCACGTGGATGGTGGAGCATGGCGGGACCAGACAGGTGCGGCGTGGATGGACCCCTACAACCGCGAGGTGTGGCAGTACAACATAGATGTTGCAGCGGAGGTCGCCCGCGCCGGCTTCGATGAGATCCAGTTTGACTACGTGCGATACCCCACCGACGGGCACATGAGTGCGGTCAGGTACACGTGGCTCGATGAGGACCTCACCCGGGTGGAGGTCATCACCGGATTTCTCGAGGAAGCACAGTGGGCCCTGGCGGCCGAGGGAGCCTACAGCTCTGCTGATGTGTTTGGACTTGTGACCACAGTGGCCGCTGATATGGGCATAGGACAGAACTGGGAGAGGGTGTTGGGTGCGGTGGACTACATATCCCCTATGATATATCCTTCCCATTACGGGCCCAACATCTACAGAATTCCAGTGCCTAACGAGGCTCCCTACGATACCGTCTGGCACGCCATGAGAGACGCCGTCAGAAGAACGACCCCTCGTGATGCGGTCATAAGGCCCTGGCTGCAGGACTTCTCCATGGGATACCGCTATGGGCCCCCGGAAGTGGAGGCTCAGGTTCGGGCTGTTCGAGAGCACGGAGTTGAGAGCTGGCTTCTGTGGAATCCCCGGGGGGTTTACACCCGAGAGGTGTTGTCCGGCGCCGATTGAGCGCGCGGAGCTGGTGAGGCTATGTAGAGCGGAGAACGGAGAAGGAGGATTACAGGTGTCTGAGGTCGACAGTATTAGAAACGTTGGTTTCATCTCCCACAGCGGTGCAGGGAAGACCAGTCTTGCTGAACACATGATGTATTACTCGGGAGTCACCACCCGACTGGGCAGTGTTGATCAGCGCAACAGCACTCTCGATTTCGAGCCGGAGGAGCGGGAACGGCAGGTCAGCATCAACGCTGCCATCGCCCCGGTTACCTGGCGGGACAAAAAGATCAACATCATGGACACGCCGGGTTACTTCGATTTTGTCGGTGAAGTGCGAGCTGCCCTCCGCGCTACCGACATGGCCGTGGTGGTGGTGGAGGCCGTGTCAGGGGTCGAGGTGGGAACGGAGCTGGTCTGGGGTTACGCTGATGAATACGAGATGCCCAGGGCGGTATTCATCAACAAGCTCGATCGTGAGAACGCAGATTTCTTCCGGGTGCTCGGCCAGCTTGAGCAGTATTTCCCCGAGAGGGTAACCCCGCTGCAGCTGCCAATCGGAAGCGAGGACGACTTCTCCGGAGTGGTCGATCTCCTGGCGTCGAAGGCCTACACGTACGGCGAAAAAGGTGAGGCGCAGGAGATAGAGATTCCCGCGGATATGAAGGAACAGGTCGAGGAGTACCGGGAGCAGCTACTCGAGGCCATCGTGGAGCGTGATGATGATCTCCTGATGATGTATCTCGAGGGAGAGGAGATAGACCCCGACACCCTGGCAGAGGTGATGCGTCAGGCGATCGTCGAGCGCGAGATGGTTCCCGTGCTCTGCGGATCCGCCTTGTCGGGGGTAGGGATCACGACCTTCATGGATATGATCGTCGACTATTTCCCCAGCCCTGAGGACCTTCCCCCGTACGTGGCTGCGGTTCCCG
The DNA here is from genome assembly GCA_003563755.1 of Clostridia bacterium. The sequence continues at coordinate 1,455 of PWUB01000049.1, read as the reverse complement.
GTGATGACGGTGAGGTCAGGCGGCGTGCCAATGCTGACGAGCCGTTCTCAGCCCTGGTCTTCAAGACCATGGCCGACCCCTACGTTGGTAGACTCACGCTTTACCGGGTGATATCAGGGCAGGTCAGCTCCGACTCCAGGGTGGTGAACAGCTCCCAGGGTGCCACCGAGCACATGGCCCAGCTGTTCATACCCAGGGGCAATGAGCAGGCAGCGGTGGAACGGGCGGTGGCTGGTGACATCGTCGCCGTTGCCAAGCTGCAGAATACCACCACCGGAGACACCCTGTGCAGTCCTGACCATCCCGTCGTATATCGGAGGATCCAGTTTCCGGAGCCCATCTACCAGGTAGCTGTTCAGCCCGAATCACGCGGTGATGAGGACAAGATCGGCTCCGGCCTCAGCCGGCTGGCCGAGGAGGATCCCACGTTCCGGATGCAGCGCAACACGGATACCAACGAGCAGATCCTGGCCGGGATGGGAGAGCTTCACATATCAGTCATCCTCGAGCGTCTCAAGAGGAAGTTCGGCGTGAACGTCAGTACATCCCCTCCCAGGATCGCTTACCGCGAGACCGTACAGGGGCAGTCGGAAGCACGATATCGTCACAAGAAGCAGACAGGAGGACGCGGACAGTTCGGTGAAGTCAACATCCGCGTCAAGCCCCTGGCCAGGGGGGAACACTTCGAATTCGTGGACGAAATTTTCGGAGGAGCAGTGCCGAACCAGTTCATCCCCGCCGTTGAAAAGGGTGTCGTCGAGGCCATGGCCGAGGGACCCCTCGCCTCCTATCCAGTCACCGATGTCCAGGTGACTCTGTATGACGGTGGTTATCACCCCGTTGATTCCTCGGAGATGGCTTTCAAGGTGGCCGGCTCCATGGCCTTCAAGCAGGCGTTCCTCGACGCCAGACCGGTGCTTCTCGAGCCCATCAACGACGTGCAAGTCAGGGTTCCCGAGGAGTTCATGGGGGATGTTATCGGCGATCTGAACCGCAAGCGCGGCAAGATCCTCGGGATGCAGCCCGAGGGGGGGTCCCAGGTCATCCGGGCCAGGGTTCCCGCATCGGAGATGACGCGCTACGCTATTGATCTCCGTTCGATAACCCAGGGGCGCGGCACATACACCACCGAGTTCTTCTCCCGCGAGCCCGTGCCGTCGGAAGTGGCCCAGGGGATCATAGAGAGGGCCAAGCAGCAGGAGGAATGATGCACTCACGGCAGGGTGGAGAATCTTTCATGCTTCTTCACCCCCGTGGACGTTGATCAACCCGACCCCCTGTATCGCGAAGGGGTCCGCTGGAGACTGGGCAACTGCATCCTGCATGGGTGCGCTTAGCTAGGGTCCCGCGAACACCAGCTTCCCTCAGTGTACGTCTTCACGGGGGAAGTGGGTATCGAGGTATTCGAGCATTATCTCCCGGGAGGTCCTGGGTTCTTCGTGGGTGGAGGCGTCC
>PWUB01000045.1 GCA_003563755.1 Clostridia bacterium | reverse complement strand
TCAGGCTGCAGCCGTCAGGGGCGCCTCAATCCCTTCCTGAGGGCCGGGGAGCCGAGTTTCAGAGGCTTGAAACGGTTTGGGTACATGGGTTTCGCCGTCTCCCTGTTCGGGCTGAATCGTTGAAGCCTATCGAACGTATCAGCAGTACCTGCGCACTCCTGCACCGCTGCTGCAGGGCTTTTCTCAAAGGGGTCAGGTGTACACCAGCGTGCACTCGACCGGGTGGACGGCAATCTGCGGCAGAATGTGGGGATCAAGCGGCTCCTGGGATATCTCGGCGAGTTTTTCGACCGGCACCTCCCCGTGCAAGAGTACGCCAGGAAACCTTTCTGCGCTGGTGGGCCCACGAGCGGGCGTCGACAGCAGCACGTACGGCTATCACCATGACCAGGTGGGGCGAACGGCGAGGGCCGGGTACAGGGCTGCCGAGGCCAGGTGGCTCAACCTGGACCCTTTCTGCCGCAGCATCGGCGGTCACTCGCAGCAGATGAGCGGGGAGATCCTGGTCGTCCGCGCCATCGACCCGGGACAGCTCGAGGTTGGACTTGAGACGCGTGGCAGGAGGCGATCGAGGCTGGATACAGACACGGGTTTCACCGAGCTGTGCGATGAGGGGATGACCGTAGTCGGTCAGGTCACCCGCCGAGATGAGGGTTGGCTGTTGCGTGAGGCACGCAATGCGCTCCCGGGTGTGCGGGAAAACGTGTGGGGATCGCAGTGGATGCCCGACGGGAGGTGATGCGGTACGGTGATTGGATCCTAAAGCGCTGCCGCCCGGCGGAATCCGCACGGGCACTGAACAGCATCCGAAGCCTTCGTTACGATCCAAACCAACCGGGAAGGGAAGTGTGATCACTTGCCAGGTTTTGCAAAGCATCCTGAAGACGGCGACATTTTGGAACAGCTCTTGGAGGAAGCCAGGCCATCTGTGCTGCTGTGCATCATAATGATGCTTGTTGACTCCGGCGGGCCCGAGCTGCGGCAGAAGTGCCTGGATTACCTCCAGGATTACTTCCCCGAGGTGATTGCGGGGCGGGAGGACGCGGTTGCCGACGAAGAAGCCCTCACCCGGTGGTGGAATCTTGAACCGGACCTGGAGCAGCTGCATCGGCTCGGCGGCGGACCGTACGAGCAGGAGGAGGACGTTGCATATCAGCTGCATGAGCTGTCGGAACATCTCAGGGAAAACCGCGTGAGCCTGCACACCCGTGAGCAGCTGCGGGACGAGGTGCTCGGCTACATAGAAGACCGCAACTCCGGCATGGACGATTCGCTGTACGAGCTGGCTTTCGCCGCGTGCTACACGGATGACGATCTTCGGGTGCTGGCGCAGCGATTCGAACCGCTGGATGACTGGAGCCGAAAGCGGGCCATGAGAACGTACCGCCAGATTGGTGATGACGAGCAGTACCTGCGGCTGCGCCTCACCTCGCTGGATTATGGTGCTGACTATCTGGGTCTGGCCGAATTTTACTGGGAGCGGGGTGATCAGCAGCGCGCATTGCAGGTGGCAGAGGAGGGCCTGGAGGAAGGGAACGGGGCTCTGGACGGTCTCCGTTCATGGCTGGCGCAGCGGGCACGAGAATCAGGAGACCGGCAGAAATACCTCCAGTTGGAGTTCTCCCGCCTGGCAGCAGAGCCACTGACCGTCGAGAGATACTGCGCCTTCAGGGAGCTGTGTTCGGCGGACGACTGGGGGGAATACGAATCCCAGGTACTGCAGCTTCTTTCAGAAGCCCGCCCGGTGGATCAGATCGAAATCCACCTGGAGCGAGACGAGACGAACCGGGCTGCCCGGTTGTTTGCTGGATGCAGTTTTGTGGCCGGCGATTTTCGCCTGGGAGACTCACGTCTTCTTGCGCTTGCCGACACCCTAAAAATGGACTTTCCGGGGCAGGTCCTGGACTTCTACATGAATGGTTTGCGCCGGGTCGGCATCACCGCGCCGAGAAAGGATTACGCTGCGCAGGCAGAAATCCTGCTCAGGATCCGCCACCTCATGCTGGAGGTGCTCAACGACCGGAAGCGATGGGAGGAACTCGCAGGGACGATGAAGAGAGAAAACCTCAACAAACCCGCTTTCCAGGAAGAGTTTGCCCGCGTCATACCTGACTGGGAGCGATTGCACTGAACGGGAGGACCACGCCCCCAAATGTGCGTCTATGCCGGCACCTCCTGCTGCGTTGTATGCATCGCATGGTGACCGGTTATGCCCTGGGCAGAGGATGACCATCGACCGTGCAGATCCGAACATCGAGGAGAGCGAAACGGTACCGCCCGCCGGTGGGTTCCGGGAGGTGGTTTGTGTTGGCTTGCTGGCAGGAATACCCGGTACATCAGGCAGAAGATGCTGTGAGGCCTGAAAGCTGAACTGCACCTCCCTGGAAACCTGGTGGTATCCCGTGGATATGCGACCGACCGATGGCCTCAATGGTGTGTCCCGCAGGGGTGCCTCATCCCTGTTCTTTCCCAGGGCCCGCTGCCAGACACTCGGATCGAGACTCGATGGGCAGCGTGAGCCCAAAGGTGCTCCCCTGGCCAACCTGGCTCTCGGCGAACACGTCGCCGCCAGCCGCCACCATGGAGTGCTTCGCTATGGCCAGTCCGAGCCCAAAGCCCGAGTGGCCGAGGCCTCGACTTCCCCGGTAGAAGCGGTGGAAGACATGGGGCAGTTCGTCCCTGGGGATGCCGGGCCCGAAATCCACGACCGTCATCACCCTCTGATTCCCGTCCGCGTGGACTCCCAGCCGCACCTCGCCGCCCTCGGGCGAGAACTTGATCGCATTGTCCAGGTATATGCAGAGTGTCCGCAAAAGCTTCCGGTAGTCGCCCCGCCAGGTCTCGTCCTCGTTGACATCCATCACCAGCCGGACTCCGCGGCCCTCGGCCTGTGAGCGCACGGCGCTCAGTGCCTCATCGAGGAGGTCCCTCACGGCAAAGTCCTCCAGCTGCATGGGCTCTTCCCCCGCCTCCAGCCGGGACAGTGCCAGGATCTCGTCGGCCAGGCGTCCAAGCCGGTCGGTCTCCCGAAGAATGCGGGTCGCCAGCTCGCCGAAATCCTCCGAGTTGGAAGGCAGCTGCTCAGCCAAGAGCCTGATGGCCGTCACCGGAGTCCTGATCTGGTGGGAAATATCCGCGGTAAACTGACGGCGAATTTTCTCAAGCCGGTGCAGTTCGCTGACGTCGGTGAGGGTTAGCAAAAGCGACCCTTTCCAGGGGGGATCCGCCACATCAAGGAGCGCGCCGTGCACCCGGAGATATCGCGGGAGGGTATAGTCTGCGGTCATCACCGTTTCTTCTGGTTCCTCGCCCCG
>PWUB01000070.1 GCA_003563755.1 Clostridia bacterium | reverse complement strand
AGGTAGGGCTCGATTCCCATATCCACTATCCGTCCCACCGTGCCCGCAGCACTGTTGGTATGCACGGTGCTGAGAAGCAGGTGGCCGGTCAGGGCCGCCCGCACCGCCATCTCCGCGGTCTCACCGTCACGGATCTCACCTATCATGATGATGTCGGGGTCCTGCCTCACCAGGGACCGCAGGCCGCTCGCGAAGGTGAACCCCGCCTGGGGCAGAGTCTGGGACTGGTTCACCCCGGTGATCCGGTACTCCACCGGATCCTCGAGGGTCATGATATTGACATCGTCATCATTAATCTCGTGAAGGCCTGCGGTCAGGGTGGTGGTCTTGCCGCTCCCCGTGGGTCCGGAAACGAGGATCATTCCCCAGGGGCGCTTCAACATCTCCCGGAACCGCTTCCTCTCCTTCTCCTCCATGCCCAGCTCGCCGACCTCACTGATGGCCTTCCTCTGATCCAGGATCCGCACCACGACCTTCTCCCCGTGGATGGTCGGAAAGGATGATATTCGCAGGTCCACCGAGCCGGTGTTCAGGGCCACCCGGATCCGCCCGTCCTGGGGTATGCGGCGCTCCGAGATGTCCATCCTGGCGAGGATCTTAAACCGCGAGACCACGCTTGCCAGCTCGTCCCGCTCGAAGGTCATGATGTCCTGCAGCATGCCGTCAATGCGGTAGCGCACCCGCGCCACGTCCGCCTCGGGCTGTACGTGAAGGTCGCTGGCCCTCTCCTCTATGGCCTGCTGCAACAGCCGGTTGACAAGCTGCACCGCCCGGGAGTCCTCCGCGTCCTCCTCCAGGGAGATCACCACGCCGTCGGGACGGTTTTCCACCTCGACATCCGGTTGGCCGTCGGCCTCTACCTTGCCGTTGCGGTAGACGCGGTTCATCAGAAATTCCAGGGTCATCGGTGACACCACGGCGGGATACACCACCTCACCGCCCGTCCGCACGGATACATCATCCATCGCCAGCATATCGTCCGGGTTAACCATGGCAACGAGGATACCCTTGTCCTGCCGCCGCAGGGGCACTGAATCCAGCCGCTCGGCAGCGTCACGGCTCAAGAGCTCGGCCATTTCGGGATCAAAGTCGGAAAAGTCCGGACTGAGGTACGATATGTCAAGCTGCTGGGCAACGGTCTTGGCCATGTCCTCCGATGTCACGTGACCCAGGTGAATCAGGACGTTCCTCAGGCGCTCACCGGGCATCTCCTCCCTCTGTACTCGGAGAGCCTCCTCCAGCTGTGCCTCGGTGAGGAGCCCGGACTCCATCAGGAGAGTTCCTATACTCCCGGCACCCGACCGGCGGCGGGAATCTCTACCTTCGTTTCTCACTGCTCTTGCGTCATTCACTCGATGAACCTCCCCTCGACTTCCCGTGCTTCACACCACCCGTGGTTCGAATCTGCATACCTTGTGAGGACGACACCAGGAGTGTCGATGCTGCACGAGATGTCACGAAGCCTGTTAACCCGAAGTTCCAGAGCCTCAAACGTCACAATGCCTCGTCCTGTATGGGATTGGGGGTATTTTGTCCACCTCGAGCGTAGACAGAATCTGTGGATAACTATGGTTGACAATGGCACGGTTTCGTGTGATGCTTAGGTATGGTCAAAAAGTACTCGGGCATGTATCTTGCCAGGATTAAAAGGGAATACAAGGATAAGACCTACACCACCTACCTGGTGCGGCGGTCCTATCGAGTCGGTAAGAAGGTGAAACAGCAAACACTGGCGAACGTCTCCCACCTTCCCCCCGATATCGTCGAACTGATCGGAGCCGCGCTGAAGGGAACCCCCTTCGTGCCCGCGGATGAGGGATTTGAGATCCTCCGCAGTAAGGGCCACGGGCACGTGGCGGCGGTTCGCGGAATGCTTCGGAAGCTGGGTCTGCACCGGATTCTCTTTCATCGCCCCTGCCGGGAGAGGGATCTGGTGGAGGCGATGATCGTCGCCCGCATCCTGGATCCTCAGACCAAGTTGGCCACCACCCGTTGGTGGCACACCACGACCCTGCCGGAGGAGTTGGGATTGCAGGATGCCACCGAGGACGATCTGTATGGGGCGATGGACTGGCTGCATCGGAGAAAGCCCCACATTGAGAGGAAGTTGGCCTCCCGGCACCTGGAGGAGGGAGGCCTGGTGCTTTACGATGTGACATCCAGTTACTACGAGGGCTCACAGTGTCCCCTGGCAGCCTTCGGTTACAGTCGGGACGCAAAGAGGGGCAAGAAACAGGTGGTTTACGGTCTGATCTGCGACCCCGAGGGTCGTCCGGTGGGGGTGGATGTATACCCGGGCAACACAAGCGATCCGGACACCGTGAACGATCAGATGATCAAGCTACGGGAGCGTTTTCACCTTCGTTCGGTAGTGCTGGTGGGTGATCGGGGCTCTTTGACCGATGCCCGTATTGAGGAGTTGAAGAAGGTGGAGGGGGTGGACTGGATCAGCGCCCTGCGGGCACCGGCAATTCGGCAGTTGGCGAGTGAGGGTCTCATACAGATGTCGGTGTTTGACACTCGGGGTCTGGGGGAGATCACCTCTTCCGACTTTGCAGGGGAGCGGTTGGTGGTGTGTTATAATCCCCTTCTGGCCGTTGACCGGAGGCGAACCAGGGATGATCTTCTACGCTCCACGGAAAAGCTTCTGGACGGTCTGCTTCGCCAGGTGCAGGCGGGTCGTCTGAAGAGGAGGGAGAAGATCGGGGAACGTCTCGGTCGCAAGATCAACCGTTACAAGATGGCCAAGCATTTCGAGTGGGAGATAGGCGAGGGTCGATTTTCCTACCGTCGGCGGGAGGGATCCATCGCCCGGGAGGAGGCACTGGACGGGATCTACATTCTCAGAACCAGTGTTAGCTCCGACCAGCTGGCAGCGGAGGAAGTGGTGCGCGGTTACAAGAGTCTACGCCACGCGGAACAGGCCTTTCGGACAATGAAATCGGTGGACCTGAAGGTTCGCCCCATTCATCACCGGGTCCCGGATCGGGTGAAGAGTCACATAGTCCTCTGCGTGCTGGCCTACTACGTGGAGTGGCATCTGCGGGAGGCGTGGCGACCGATGCTGTTCGATGATGAGCATCCCGGAGAACACCAGGATGACTCACCCGTCAAACCCGCCCTGCGCTCGGAGTCGGCTACTCAGAAAGCGCAGACTCAGAGGCGACCTGATGGCGAGCCGGTTCACAGTTTTCAGACCCTCTTGAAGGAACTGGCCACGCTGACCTCCAACGAGGTGCGGGTGCCGGGTATGCAGATGGACTCATTCACCCTGCTGGCAACCCCCACCTCGTTGCAGCAGGAGGCCCTGGAACGCATCGGTGT
>PWUB01000065.1 GCA_003563755.1 Clostridia bacterium | reverse complement strand
TCGTAGTGAACATCCGTTCATTGAGCATGATCCCAATAGATGCATCAGCTGCGGCCAATGTACCCGGGTTTGTGCCGAGGTGCAGGGTGTCTCGGCCCTTGCTCTGACGGACAGGATCTCGCTGACCGGTGCGGTCAGCTGCCTGGAGGATACCACCTGCGAGTCTTGCGGACAGTGCATCACTGCATGTCCCGTGGGTGCCATCGTGCCGAGGGACTCAGTGTCTGCTGCGAGGGAATTCGAGACAATCTGTCCCTATTGCGGCGTCGGCTGCGGGGTTATCCTGGGTGTGCGGGCCAATCGAATCGTGAGTGTGCGACCGGCCCTTGACAGCCCGGTGAACCATGGGCTTCTGTGCGTCAAGGGGCATTTCGGTTATGATTTCGTGGCAGATCCAGATCGACTCACCCGCCCGCTGATCAGGCGCAATGGAAAGCTTGAAGAGGTCTCATGGGATGAGGCCCTTGACCTGGTGGCAGAGAAGCTGGGTGCTTATAGGGACAAGTACGGTGGGGCCTCCCTGGGGGCGATCAGCTCTGCACGCTGCTCAACTGAGGAGAACTACCTTTTCCAGAAGATATTCCGCATGGCTGGAACGAACAGTCTGGATCATTGCGCTCGTCTGTGACACGCTCCCACGGTAGCCGGTCTGGCTACAGCGTTCGGCAGCGGCGCAATGACCAACAGCATCGCCGATATTGAGGAGGCAGAGGCCTTCTTCGTCATAGGATCCAACACGACAGAGACCCATCCCGTGATCGGCACCGGGGTTCGAAGGGCCAGGGAACGAGGAGCAGCCCTGATCGTAGCTGATCCCAGGTCCATTTCACTGGCTCGACAGGCGGATGTGCATTTGCAGCTTCAGCCAGGAACGAATGCAGCCCTTCTATCGGCCATGGCCAAGGTCATCGTGGAAGAGGAGCTCTATGACGAGGCTTTTGCTCTTGATAGATGTGAGGGATTTGATGAGTACGCGGAATCCCTCGCATCCATGTGCCTCAGCGAACTGGCCGAAATCACGGCGGTTCCCGAGGAGAGAATCGTACAGGCCGCGAGGATTTACGCAGAGAGCAAACCTGCCACCATCCTGTATGCCATGGGAATCACCCAGCACTCCCATGGTACGGACAATGTATTGGCCCTGGCGAACCTGGCCCTGCTCACCGGGAACATGGGCAAGAGAGGGGGAGGAGTGAACCCCCTGCGCGGTCAGAACAATGTCCAGGGAGCCTGCGACATGGGAGCCCTTCCGAACGTGTTCCCAGGTTATCAGCCGGTGACGTCCCCAGAGAGCCGGCAGAAGTTCGAGGATGCCTACGGGGTGCAGCTGCCCGCAGAACCGGGCCTCACCTTGACAGAGATGTTCAAGGCCGCGGGTGCCGGTGATGTGAAGGCCCTCTATATCATGGGAGAAAACCCGGTGATGAGCGAGGCCGACACCGGAGGGGTACAGCGGATCCTGGAGCAGACGGAGTTCCTCGTAGTCCAGGACATCTTCCTGACCGAGACGGCAGCCTATGCCGATGTAGTTCTGCCGGCGGCCTCCTTCGCGGAGAAGGATGGAACCTTCGTCAACACCGAGCGCCGGATCCAGCGGATTCGCAAGGCCGTCAATCCCCCTGGCGAAGCCAGGAGTGACATGGACATTCTCTGTGAGCTGGCCCGGAAAATGGGAATGGATGGCTTCGAGTATGCCACTGCAGCCGATGTCATGAAGGAGATCGCATCCCTGGTGCCCAGCTGGGCCGGGGTGACCTACGAACGCCTGGAGGACGGAGGCCTGTGTTGGCCCTGTACCAGCGAAGAGCATCCCGGCACACCGATATTGTATACTGAGGGATTCCTCAGGGAGGGGGGCAGGGCCCAGTTCACCCCCGTGGTCTACGGCCCGCCCCAGGAGATGCCCGATGAGGAATATCCCCTGGTCCTCACAACCGGAAGGGTGCTTTATCACTATCACACGGGTACCATGACCCGGAAGAGCCCCGGCCTGAACCATCTCCATGATCGGGAACGAGTCCTGATGAACCCCGTTGATGCAGAGAACCTGGGCCTCCGGGCAGGGGACACCGTGCGGGTGATCTCGCGAAGAGGCGAGGTCACGGTGGAAGTTGAGCCGACTTCGCAGATCAAGGAGGGCACGGTCTTCATGACGTTCCACTTCGCGGAGGCCTGTGCGAATGTACTGACGAACACGGAGCTGGATCCTGTGGCCAAGATTCCTGAGCTCAAGGTCTGCGCGGTCCGCGTGGAGCCCGTGTAGGAATGACGACGAGAAATGCTGTGGTCCCGGCCGGGGGCGAGGGTCCCGGCCGGGCCGACCTTGCCCTTTCCGGCGGTCACCGATGGCTTCCTCGCCCCGCTTTCATCCCGTGATCCCCGGTACTTCCTGGTCATTCATGAACATGCACCGGTCTTTTTGGGATGAGGAGTTCGTTTTGGCTGGAAAACGTCCCAGGCCGGGAGACGGGCAGCCATCCCCTCGGACGGGGAATAGGGGGCGATTCCGCTCGCAGGGAACGTCCACGTAACCCTTGCTGCAGAGAGCATAGAGAAAGTCATATTGGGCTCTAACTCCGGGAATCTCTCGAAGATGCCGGTTGCACGAGGTCCCAGCCCTGCCAGCGGTGTACAGGGCTCACGCTGGGCAACGGGCAATACACTCGCCCGAGGAGCCGGCCCGAAAATGCAGGCAGTGCACATAGTAGCCGGAAGTCTCGTGAGGCAGCCGGCCAAGGAAAGAGCCCTCCCATCGAGAAATCCACATACAGGGGGGATCTGATCGCCAATGTTCAGGCCCAGGAGAGGCATTGTGAGCCGAGGACAGAGGGGGGTTCGCCGCACGGTACTCGGGGTTATCATCGTCCTGTTCGTCGGACTGCTCCTGGCAGGGATCTACGCGGCCGTTGACAGGGTGTTGCCCGAACCTCTTCCCGAGGCCGAACCCGAGCCCCCCCTGCGGGTTCCCGTGGATGTACCGCCCGAGCTGGAGGCAGCGGTACTCCTGGAGATGATCCTGGATGGGGAGCCGCCCGGGGCCGCGGCGAAGCTGGAGGAGCTTGCGCTTCGCGATGATGCCGTGGGGTACACGGCGGCGCTGGAGCTGGCCCGGCGCAGCTGCCGCGAAGGAGACGATGCGATGCGGTGGTATCGGCGGGCCCTCGACCTTCACGACACCGGACAAGTGCGCCGGCAACTGGCGGATCACCTGGCCGACACCGGTCGCCACCAGGAGGCCTACGAACACTACCTGCAGCTGCTCCCCGACGCCGAGGTCTTAGAGGTCGTTGGGATGCTGGCCCCTGACCCCTTAACCCTCGCCGC
>PWUB01000141.1 GCA_003563755.1 Clostridia bacterium | reverse complement strand
CGCCGCATCAGCCACTCTGGATGTCATTGAGCGGGAGGATCTTTTGGCCAACAGTGCCACCATGGGTGAGCGTCTCCGCGAAGGGCTGGAGGCGCTGCAGGAGAAGTATCCCGTGATCGGAGATGTGAGGGGTATGGGCCTGATGCAGGGCGTGGAGGTGGTCGGAGACGACAAGAGCCCGAACCCCGAGCTCGTTGACCGGCTGTTTGAGGAGACGAAAAAGAGGCGCCTTTTGATCGGGCGGGGAGGGCTGTTCGGCAATGTCATCCGCATCACACCACCGCTCATCGTGAAGGCCTCGGAGATCGACGATGCACTCGGGATCCTGGACGAGTCGCTGGCCTCCCTGGGAGAGGACGCCCGCCTTGTGTGAGGATGCTCAGCGGATCCGGGTGTGCGTGCTTCTGCATGGTCATCTTCCCTGGTACGCCCCGGGGGAGAAGGCCGGGCACTGCCTGAGCCTGCCTGCAGGAAGCACCGCAGAATCCGTGCTCGGGGCCCTCGGGGTCCTGCGCACCGAGGTGCTGGCGTTTTCCGTGGCTGGATGCCAGGTCAGCGGTGATCACCGCCTCGAGGATCACGATCGCCTCGAGGTCATCCCGGTTGTCTCCGGCGGCTGAGGGCCGGCGGTCCGAGACCAGCGTTCTCCGGCGATGTGCACGCCGAAATGCCCGGGTCTGCCTACATATACACCGGACTACGGAATGGAGGATTGTGAATGGTCAACCGTGTACCCTGGGCCTTTGAGTTCGAAGAATTCGCGGAGGAAATACGTGAGGAGCATGACATTCCAGGCCTGTCCGTGGCGGTCGCGGATGAAAGGGATATCATCTACGCGAAGGGCTTCGGCTGCAGAGACATCGAGGAGAACGCCCAAACGACGCCTGACACCATGTACGGAATGGCATCGGTGACAAAGTCTGTCACCGCACTGGCGGTGATGATGTCGGAGCAGGATGGGGTGCTCTGCACTGCAGACGCCGTGACCGGGCACCTGCCGGCGTTTTCTCCCTGGGACGAAGAAACCAGCCGCGCCGTGACTCTTCATCACCTTCTCAGCCATACAGGTGCTCTCCCGCCCTCGGGTGCCCTCCGCTACAGCATGGTGCGGAGCATGGAGGGTGACCCCGCCGTCGAGAGACTCAAGGAGTCCGACCGCTGGAGGAACTGGACGGACAGGGATCCCATAGACACCTACGACGATTTGCTGCAGTTCATCGCCGAGGATGAGCAGCCCCCCCTGGGCAGACCAGGACAGCAGTTCAGCTACTCCAATGATGGTTACGCCCTGCTGGGTGCGGTGGTCGAAAGGATCGGTGGACAGCTCTTTGGGTCCTTTGTGGCGGAGCGCATATTTGAACCCGCTGGGATGAAGCATACCACCTTTGATCTGGACTTCATCGAGACCCATCCGGAGGTGACCAGGCTCTACTACAAGGATGACGAGGGTGAGCTCAGGGCTATTCCGAAATGGCAGCACGCTCCCGCCATGCTGGGGGCCGGGTTCATGAGGTCAACAGTCACGGACATGGTGCGTTACGGACAGTTCTACCTGCGCGGCGGTCAGAGTTGGGCAGGTGAGGTCCTGACACCTCAGAGGCTGATGCGCATGAGGACCCCCTACTTTCCGTGCACCCGGAGTCAGTACTATGGATACGGACTCTCGGTCCGGCCCGCCTACCACGGGGTGACCCTTGTGGAGCACGGCGGCAGTCTCAAGGGGGTGTCGTCCCACTTCGGCTTCGTCCCCGAGGCCGGCATCACCGTATCGGTGGTTGCCAATCTGCAGGGTGTCCCGGCCAGCAAGATCTGGTTGGGTGCAGTGAATCTCATCCTGGGTTTGCCCGTGGATACGAAACGCAGCCATGAGCCCGAATACGAGGCTTCCCGGGAGGAGCTGTCCCGTTTCGTCGGGTGCTACCGTTCGGGTGAGGGTGCACGCGTGCAAGTGACCCTCGAGGACGGGGATCTGTTCGCCCGCATAGACGGTAAGAAGAACCGCCTCCGCCCGAGCGGCCCGGACACCGTGGCCATGATGCGCCGCGGTGAGGAAGCCATGGTCAAGTTCATCCCCGGCCCCACCGGTGATGTGGCAGCCATGTACAGCGGATTCCGGATCATACGCAGGGTCAGGGGAGAATGCGGAGAATGATCGCCTGGAGTGACCGGGCGGTGTTCAGCCCGGCCCGGGATGTGCCGGAGGTGTCCTGTCATCATGCAGGAGTATCGGTGTCTTGCGGGTTGGATCATTGGGCGCCGATACCTCGGATCTGAGACGGCAGGTGCTGCAACCGCATGATGGCGATTACTATAGCGGCAACAGGCTTGCGAATCAATCAAACTGAAGGTTCAACAGACCGGGAGTTCTGCCCACATACCGATCTTGAGAGCCGCAGGACATTCGAGGTGCAACTCTCCTCAGGCGGTGTTGACGTTAGCAATCTGGCCGGAAAACCCTTTCTGCCCTGGGACGTCTTAACCCGGGCTGCTGTCGTGATTATCAGGGGTCACGGCAGAGCTCCGAGAGGCAATGCGATTTCTGCTGCAGTTGGGGGCGAGGAGCTACCGTTGGATTTCGTGGAGGGCCATAGTGTGCATACCGCGTTGCGGCCATTGTGATCTGGGCCGGAATAGGTGAACATATACCAGGCGAGCTGGCGCCGCGTAACGTCGACCAGCATTGAGCTCCGGGCCCTTACTCACATACATGCTTCAGGGAAGACAGATGCCGCTGCTAACGCCGGTGTAGAGTTACCTCAAAACGCCGGTTGAAAAGATCCGCTGGTGGTAGGGAGATATGAAGTTGCACACCCCGTCCAGCGGGTCCTTGCCTTCGCCTAGTGGTCCTACGGGCCACGGCCCACAGGGACTTGCACCCCTAGCATTCGCCCATGCCGGGCGCACATGAGAAAGCCGGTTACGTCCGAGGACGAACCGGCTCTGTGGCTAGCTGTTTGGGCTTGTCTTAGAAGATTGAGGAGTTAGGTCCCAGCGTCTTGACATCTGTCGCCTGTAAACCTTTAGGAGTCTCGACGACTTCAAAGGACACCCGGTCGTTCTCCTCTAGGGTCTTAAAGCCATCGCCCGCGATTTCCGAATAATGAACAAACACGTCGTCTCCGTCCTCGCGCTCGATGAAACCGAAACCCTTGCCGCCGTCAAACCACTTTACTGTACCTTCAGTCACCTAGGTGATACCTCCAACAGGTCGAGTCACTACCTTCCCTAATCGTCAGTTGTTGGGAAGGATGAAGCATGGCAGTGCTCCCCGTAATCTTGTTGTCGTCCATAGGATCGACAGTGCGCATCCTTGCGCCTCATCCTGATACTGCACTATGTAAGCATACCT
>PWUB01000239.1 GCA_003563755.1 Clostridia bacterium | reverse complement strand
GCTCACGGACCGACTCCCTCGATGACGGAATCCTCCCCTCGCCAGTCGAATTCCCCAACTGGAGCATCCAGAAGGGAGCACAGAAAAGCGATTCCCTCGGTTCGTTGCCCCTGCGGGCAGGCAAAGGCAGCTTCGACAGAGAAGGAATACCTGTGAGCAGACAACTGTGCCGCGTCGGATGCAGCGGTGCGGTGATCCTCAGCAGGACGCAGGGGCGGTCCGAGGCAGTCAAAAAGGAACCGTATCCAAGGAGGTGGTTGATCATGTCGCCGACTGAGTCCCGAAAGAGTACTGGTACCCATGATGCCCGCAATCAACCGGGGGGTTCACGCCCCTCCCCTGATTACAGCCGGCGCCCTGAGCCCGACCAAGAAGAGCTGCCCCGCCGCAGGCCCATCAGCTGGCAGACCGTTGTGCGTCTCATGCTACTGGCCCTGGTCCTTGTCTTTGCCATCCTCAACACTCAGACAATCACCCTGAACCTCATCTTCACCAAACTCGAAATGCCTCTGTTCGTCGTGATTTTTGGTTCGGTTGCCCTGGGGGCCATCATCGCCCTCCTCGATGCTAGACGCCGTCGACGCAGATCGATCAGGCAATGATTCGGATGCAACCAGTAAATGGGGTACGGATGACACAGCCGGAGCAGCATGCTCATCATAGGGTCCGTGCATATTGCCTCCAGGTTCCGGGTGCGAGCGCGCCTTGTCAGCTGACGGTGTCTCCCCGCGGTCTCAGCACTCTGCCCATACGATGCGATGCCCCTGGGTACGGAGAGTGTCAGGTGAGACCGCCCCGCGGCGGGCGCTCGGACTCTGGGCCCCGTTACCTGGTCTCCTCCCTGACGTATTGCAGGATGGCGGCCACCACGGGATCGCGACCCGCCGCATAGTCCTCGAAAGTGAGGGGCACCAGGTAGTGAGGCTCATAGGGTCTACGAAATGTCCCCTCCTCCAGGGTCCATGGCGATTCCCGCTGGGTATGGATGAGCCTCGTTGAATGCCGGATCGTCAGCCCGGTGTTGGGCAACTCGAAGCTCTTGACGTTGCCGTAGGAGTTGATGAGACCACCGGTGGGCTCACCGAACATGGTGGCCCGGTTGCGAAGCTTCAGCTCGGAGGCATGGATCCTGCCCGACGAGATCGTTCGCCATCCGATTATGCCGAACATGGTCCCCTTCAAGCTCAGGTTGTGACCTCTGGAGTCCCTCAGAACACCCGCTCTCAGCAGGGTTCGGAAAAAGGGGGTGGCGATGCTGGAGTTGCCGCCGATGTTGAACCTGAGGTCGACGATGAATGCGTCCACCTCGACCTCCCGCGCGAAGTCACACATCTCCTCGAACACCTCCGCAAATGACGGCCCCTCCTGCGATCCACGCTGGGCGTCCACGCACCGGTTGTACTGGAAGTAAAGCAGCCTCTCCGAGGGCACAGATTCGTACCAGAAGTTGAGGTGGGTGTTGGACAGATACAGGGGGAGGTCGACATCGTCGAGAACTCCCACCATATCAGCAGTCTCCGTGGATGCCTCCAGTTTTTCGACGACCAGCTCCCCCTCGGCATCGATGACGGCTACGGTCATAAAGTCCCCGTCGATGACGCCCAGGGCCTGCAGTATGGACCGCGTCACGATCTGAGGCATGATGGAGCTCTTCAGCCAGCCCTCCGTCTCGCTCGGTATTATGCTGTCGAGAGCATCCATGATCTCGTCGGGGGAGTGACCCTGTATGGATTCCACGCGCCCGCCCAGGATTTCGGCGTGCACCCGCGCCACCCGTATCACATACAGACCATCGGAGAACCACCTGAAGACGACCGGAAACCGCGCCCGATCCTCAAGGGAGGCCATCAGACTCGTATGATCGTCTCCCAACGACGCGATCAACTGCATGAGGCCCACCTGGAACTCATCGTAACTCAGACCAACCAGGCCGTCCTTGATGGCGTCCATCTGCAGGTCGAACTCCTCTTCTGTGATCACGAAGAAGGGATCCGGATGCTCGCAGAGCAGTTTTCTGCGGAGGTATTCGAGGTCCCACAGCCACGACCTCTGCTCCGGAGTCAGCTCAGGCTCGTCACACCCCGGGATCACCGGCAGCACAAAGAGCATCAAAACGATGAGACCGATGGTCCTCAACCGCGGCACGGGATTCACCTCCTTGTCGTCGACTCCGGATCATCGCGGCTCCCCGCCCGTCCAACCAGAGGTAGGAAACACATGGTCGCAGGGAGCCCGGAACCCCTGATACGTACCGCAAAGGCTCCCGAGCTTATCATAGCGGACCCTAAGCGTTGCAACCGTGAACGATATGTCAGGCACTTGGCTTTATCGGGTTCAGACCATATTATGAATGTTGTAATGCCCGTACACGTCGGGGAAGATGAGACTAGGGAAGTGATGACCGTAATGTTCAAGCGGCAAACCAAGCAGGAAAAGACCGAAGGAGGCATCTTGTATGAGCGTCCCTAGTCTTGTGACAAACCACGGGGCTGTCTCCGTCACATACGACAGGGCCTTCGATATCCTGTATGCTTCTCGTCTGGTTGATCACGATGGGCCCTCATATGATCGAGAGCCAGCTCCAGGCGTCATCGTGACGGTCCTGTCAAGAAGCCAGGTTCCTATCGGAGTGATTATTATGGATTACTCGGAGCAGGATGTCTCAGTTCTATCCGACGTTCTTCCATTTACCATTGACATTCCTACCATAGATGCCTACTACGGCATTGTCCGAGGATAACCAGTAAACAAGAGCCCCGGTCGGTGCCTAATGTGGGCGCTAACCGGGGCCAGCAACTTCAACCTTATCTGAGTAGGGGATATGGAGGAGTGGTCATGCGTACCAGGGCACCTGGTGCATCGTGGTCAGTCATCGCCTGGGGTTGGGGGCACATGGCCACCGCAGCGGAGGGGGTGCTGCACGTACTGCTGTGCAGTGCCCCCTCCGTCTGTACCGCGGCACGGTGCTAGAGATGTGCTCGGATAGAGATGACAGGATGGTCAGCTGAGGAGAGGGGATCATGGAGAGAAGGAAGTCCGACAACTGGTCGATCCGGTATTCCGTCGGGGGGCTCTCCAACCGCGCCATTCAGTACCTGCACATGATTCTATCCTCGGCGCTCCGCCAGGCGGTCAGGCGGGAGATCATCAGGCGCAACCCCGCCGCTGCAGTATCGCCACCGAAGAAGCAGGAGCAGAAGCGGATCCGGTACTGGAAGAAGGACCAGGTCGACCAGTTCCTCGCCTCTATCAGCACGCATCGGCTTCGTGCGCTGTACAGGCTGGCGATCATGACCGGGATGCGCTAGGGGGAGACCCTGGGGCTCAGGTGGGCGGATGTCAACGGAAACAAGATCCACGTGCGGCAGGCGCTGATCCGCGGGTCCGGGGAATCCCTTGAGATCGGCCAGGTCAAGACGGAAAGGAGCGAGCGCACGATCAGCATCTCCCGGCAGGATGTTGAGGAGCTGCGCGCTCACCGTATCCGGCCGACCGAGGAGCGCCTGGCGTCGACGGAAGAATACGAGGGCCACGGCCTGGTGTTCGCCACCCGGCGGGGCACGCCGATCGCGCCCTGGAACCTACTCAAACCCGTGTCCAACCGACCATTTCAGCGCCACTTTCCAGAAATAGCGAAACCCCCCGAATCCCTTACGGGGCGGGGGTTTCGCCTATGTGGAGCGGAAGGGGATCGAACCCTCGACCTCATGAATGCCATTCATGCGCTCTCCCGGCTGAGCTACCGCCCCACGTCTAAGATGTGCATCTAGATTATAGGTTCAAACGTACTCGGCGTCAAGCGTGAGAGCGCGCCGTAGGTGCAGTCACCGGGATGCGGGACTGGCAACCGTCAGCACTTCCGCGTCCCCCCACAGACGCTCCAGATCGTAGTATTCCCTGTCCTCGGCCGTGAAGATGTGCACCAGTACATCTCCACAATCGACCAGAATCCATCCTTCGCCCTGAGAACCCTCAACACGGAAGGATCGGTCATCGTGTTCCTTCAGATGCTCAACTACACGTTCGCTGATCGCACCGATATGAGTCCTTGACGTGCCGTGACAGATGAGGAAGTAGTCTGCGATCAGCGTCACCGCCGTGACGTCAAGGATAACCACATCGCGCGCCCGTCGCTCCTCACAGACCTCATATATCCCAAGCACCTTCATTTTTGAGTCCAAATCCAAAAAACCCCTCCGATCCTCACTATTTATTGTAATCACCTGGCATAGTCGGCTCCGACATAGACTCTGACCATCGGAGCGTCCTCGTCCTCGCGTTCGGCTCCGTTGAAAAGCTCTATCTGGGCGCTTTCACACATGACGCTTCTCAAGGCCCGCACCACCAGCTGTCCTATTATCTCATTGCCCGAATCATCGTAGACGCGGGTGCTCGCATACCGTTCGTCGCCCATGTCCGGTGCATTATCGATATTTATCACATTGTATCCGTATTCGTGCAGTTCCCAGGCTATCATCCTCGCGGAGCCAGCAACTCCCCCACCGTTCAACACTTCTACAGTTACCCCGGCGTTTTCCTCCCTGTAGAGCCCTTTAACGAGACTCATGACTATTGACTCCGTCTCCTCCTCGTCCGCAAACCAGTAGCTGATCCCCTGGTAGTAGCGCGCCTCGCCCGGTACGGTGACCAGCGGAACCTCCTCGGGAGATATGCTCATGGCCGAGCGGACGAAGGACACGATGCGGGTAGGCGACATGTTGGTGTCCACGTGATCGGAGACCTGGCGGGCGAACTCGGGAAGCCGCAGCAGATTGTCCACACTGAACAGCTGATCCATCAGCGTCTGCAAAAAGAGCTTCTGCCGACCGATCCTATCGATGTCCGACCCGCGGCGACCCCGGTAGCGTACGTAGTGAAGGGCCATCTCTCCATCCATGTGCTGGATGCCTTCAGGAATGTTGATCACAAGATCCTGTGCGGGATCTTCGTAGTACAGGTGCCTGTCAACGTAAAGCTTCACACCGCCGACTGCATCGACGATGTAGGCAAACCCCATGAAGTCCACCCTCACGTAGTAGTGAATGGGCACGTCGAGAAACTGGGACACTGTCTCAATCGCCAACCTTGCCCCGCCGTGGGCGTACGCATGTCCCAGCTTTTCAGGCTCGGGCCGTCCCGGGATGGCCACCCTGGTGTCCCGGGGTATGAACAGGGCGCTCGCCTCTGACGTCACGGGGTCGAAGGTAGCGAGCATGATAGTATCGGAACGCGGCGGAATGTATGCCCCTCCGCCGGCAGGCTGCTCTGCATCAACACCGAGGACCAGGATGTGAACCCTCTCGCCCGGGGCGGGGGCAGGTATCTCCTTGGCAATGGTTCCGCCCTCTTCGCTGCTCAGGCCGGAGAGAAAAACATACACTGCCGTGGCAGCAAAAAGCACGAGAAACATACAGCTGGCGGCGATGATCAACCCCGCGCGGCGCCAGGATCTCTTTTTTTGGGTACTGCTCCCCCGTCCGCTCACGTGTTTCTGCTCACCCACTATCAGCTCTGCTTGTGCCGAAATTCGTCAAATGCAAAGGGCCCGTGTAGATCAATTGTAGCACAAACCAAGGATCAGGATAACGATTGAATGCGGGCCGTCTGCCCGGGCCTGTCCGGACACTGGTATAGATCGTTTTCGTAGATGTAATGCTCCACCGACTCAGGGACCAGGTACTTAATGCTGCGCCCACGGCACACTCGCCTGCGGAGGTCGCTGGACGATATGGCGAGCGCCGGAACAGCCAGCATTTTGATCGCCCTCCTGTGCTCGGGTGAGAGCTGATCGCGAAACCTGAAGAAACTGTCGGTAGGATAGCCGGGTCTCGTCGCTGCGATGAACGTGCAGAGCTCGAAAAGACCCTCCGAGTTCCTCCACTGCCTCATTTCCACCACCGCGTCCACGCCGGTGATGAAGTACAGGTCCGCCTCCGGGCCGTACCGGCTTCGAAAGTAGCGCATCGTCCGGATGGTATACGAGGGCCCCTCACGATCAATCTCCACCGAGGAGACGGAAAAATGGGGGTTGCTCTCAGCTGCCAACCTGGTCATGTCCAGCCTGTGATGGGCAGCCGTCACCTCGGATCCGCGCTTATGAGGAGGGGATCCAGCGGGTATGAAGATGACCATATCAAGATCAAAGCTCTCGTAAACCGATTCCGCCGTGACGAGATGGCCGTGATGGATGGGATCGAAAGTACCACCCATAAATCCGACGCGCCTGCGGCTAACAACCTCACCACGGTTCGTATTCAAACTCCACATCTCCAATCCTCACCGTGTCACCCTCGGCAACACCTGACTCCTCCAGAAGGTCATAGAGTCCTGCGCGCTGCAGTCGACGGTTCAGATGCTCAACGGCTTCCTCGTTTTCGGTATCCGTCATGATCACCCACCGCTCGTACCGAGGATCCCGCACCACCCATATATCGTCACGACGCTCCACATGTGTCCTCGGTTCCTCTTCGGCGCGGTAGACCTTGAAACCTGTCGGCCGGATGGCTTCTCCCTCATCCTCGGCACGCCGGGCCTGCTCGAGCTTGCTCCACGTGATTTTCAGGAGTCTATCGATGCCCCGCCCCGCCACCGCTGAGATGTCGATCGTCTCGTATCTGGCGACTTCCTCCCGAGCAGCGAACTGGGTCCAGGCTTCCTCCGCTCCCGCCAGGTCCATCTTCGTCCCCACGACTATGCGCGGCTTTTCGGAGAGGTCCACCTCGTACGCGCTCAGCTCATGGTCTATTTCCGCAAAAGCCTCGTGGGGGGGCTTACCCGAGGGGTCCATGATGTCCACGAGATGAAGCAAAACGGCTGTCCGCTCTGCGTGACGCAGGAACTCATCGCCGAGCCCCACACCCTCGTGGGCTCCGCTGATCAGGCCCGGCAGGTCGGCGACAACGAAGGATCGATCAAAGTCCATGGTGACAACACCGAGGTTGGGTTTTAGGGTGGTGAAGGGATAGTCCGCGATCTCGGGTCTCGCCGAGGTAATCACGGAAAGCAGCGTCGACTTTCCCGCGTTGGGCAGTCCAACCAGGCCCACATCCGCCAGCAGTTTGAGTTCGAGGTGGATCCATCTCTCCTCACCCGGCTCGCCCTTCTCCGAAAATCGCGGGCTTCGATGCCGTGAGGTGACGAATCGGGCGTTGCCCCGCCCACCGCGGCCGCCCCGTGCGACGACCTGGCGCTGTCCGGGGTCAACCATGTCCGCAATCAGCTCACCCTCGTCATCGGTGACCACTGTGCCAGCAGGAATCATGATCTCCTCATCGCGGCCCCGTTTCCCGTGCTTCTTTGAACCGCGTCCGTGGGCACCGTGACCGGCCCTGAAATGGCTCTTCCTACGGAAGGCACCGAGAGTTGTGAGACCATCACGCACCACCAACACAACATCCCCGCCGGCGCCCCCGTCACCACCATCAGGGCCTCCTTTGGGGATGTGCTTTTCACGGCGGAAGGAGGCCATACCATTGCCTCCGTCTCCGCCTCTGACCATTATCTTCGCCCGGTCCAGAAACAAGAGAACCAACCCCAGTGCAGCATCAGTCGTTGTTATTGGACGCCGCAGCGGCGATCTGCTCCTCGGGTATCACTTCCACCATCTTACGGTTCTTGCCACGACGGCGGAAGCTCACCACGCCATCCGCAAGGGCAAACAGCGTGTCGTCGCCACCCACTCCTACGTTGAGCCCGGGGAGAATCTTGGTGCCGCGCTGCCTCACGATGATGCTGCCCGTGGTGACAGTCTCGCCTCCGTACCGCTTCACTCCGAGGTACTTGGCGTTGCTGTCCCGGCCGTTACGGGAACTACCTCCCGCCTTCTTATGGGCAAACAGCTGCAGATCCATGCGCATCGCACTCACCTCCCACAAATAACTGTAACCCGGACACGTTCCGGATACTGTTCACTGATGTCCTCCAGGGCAACAAGGGCCGTCTTGATCACCGCCTGTGCCTCCCGCCGGGTACCCGACCCCATCCGCCCTTCATCGACGATACACCTCAGGTAACCACTGTCAATATCTGCATCCACGGGACAGCCGACTGCCTCCTTCAGGCCCATCACCGCAGCCTGCGCCACAGCCGATACGGCGGCACACACGATGTCGCGTCCCGCAGCCTCGAGGCCGCTGTGGCCCCGCACCTCGAATCCGGTGAATCCCGAGGGTCCGCGGGTGAAGGCGATGTCAATCACCGGCGCTCAGGACGTCTCCGGCATTTCGATGTTCTCAATAAGCACCTCACTGAACGGCTGCCGGTGGCCTCTGAGCCTGCGGTAGTTCACCTTGGGCTTGTATTTGAACACCGTGACCTTCTTGCCCTTGCCGTGGGATACCAGGTTTGCTACAACCGTTGCTCCCTCGACCGTGGGGCTGCCGATCATGACTTCACCGCCGGACCTCACCATCAGCACCCGCTCGAACTCGATGCGCTCCTGCTCGCCGGCGGGAAGACGCTCCACGCGGATGGTGTCTCCGGGTGAAACCCGGTACTGCTTGCCTCCCGTCTCGATGACGGCGTAATCCTCTCGCTTCAAGCTCTAACACCCCTCGAGGAATCCATTTATGCCACGCCAATTCTGCCTAAAGATCATGAGCTCGTGGTTAGTCACAGGACGACTGATATTCTAGCACAGCCTCGACATTCGGTCAACGATGTCACAGGAGACGGGCCTTGGCGTAGGTCCTATGCGCCCTGGTGATCTCAACCCTGACCGTCTCACCCACATGCCGGCTTCCGGACTCTATATCTATCACGTAACCCTCAACCCGGGCAATGCCGTCTTTCGCATTGGACACGTGGGGCTCCTCTATCTTGACCTCGAGGACGTCACCCTCCTTGACCGGAAGCGCCTGCCGCTCAACATCCTCCCGGTCGCCCATGGCCACGATTTTCATCTCCTCGGGATGGCAGGATTCAGCACCCCTGACGTAAATGCTGCGACCGGTCTTCTCCTCCATCTTCTTGAGGTTGCTGCCCCCGGCTCCGATGATCAGGGCTGCAACGGAGGGATGGACCTCGACTAAAAGAGCCTCCGCCAACGTGCGGCGCAGCGCCCGCAGTATCTCGCCCCTGACCTTGCTGCTCATGGTATGCTCGGACATGACCCTTCCGGTACCATCGCAGTAAGGACAGGCCTTCAGTAGCACTTCGCCGAGGCTCTGTCTCGCCTTCTTCCTGGTCATTTCCACCAGACCCAGTTGGGTGATTCCGAGGACGTGAGCTTTCGTCTTGTCCCTGGCCAGGGCGTCCTCGAGGGCCTCAACCACCCGGTCGCGGTTGGCTGCAGACTCCATGTCAATGAAGTCGATGATGATGATACCGCCTATATCCCTGATCCTGAGCTGGCGCACTATCTCCTCTGTCGCCTCCAGGTTGGTCTTGACCACGGTGGTCTGCAGGTCCTCCGATCCCACGTAGCGGCCGGTGTTGACATCGATGCAAGTGAGGGCCTCCGTATCGTCAATGACGATATATCCCCCGCAGTCCAGCCAGACCCTGCGCGACAGCGCCTTCTCGATCTCTTTATCTACTCCCCTGCGCTCGAAGAGCCCCTCTTCCTCCCGGTACAGTTTGACTATCCTCTTGCGGGAGGGAGCGAGATTATCCATCAGACTCAGTATCCGCTCGTACTCCTCGCGGTCGTCCACCAACAGGGAGTCGATGGTATCGTCAAGGCAGTCACGGAGGATACGGTAGCTCAGACCCATGTCGCGATAGAGGAGGGCGGGCGCCTTCACCCGGTGGCTCTTGTTCTCCGCCTGGCGCCACTGCTTCATCAGGTAACGGTAATCATCCCTCAGGTCCTTCTTGCTCTTGCCTTCAGCGACGGTCCTGACGATCAACCCCATGCCGTCATCTCGTACTGAGTCCGCCATCTGCTTCAGGCGCTGACGTTCAGCGTCGTCCTGTATGCGTCTGGACACACCGACATAGTCGACCGCCGGCATGAGGACCAGGTATCGGCCCGGAATGGTAGCATTTCTGGTAACCCTCGCACCCTTGGTGCCTATGGGTTCTTTGACGATCTGCACCATCACCCTCTGGCCAGGATGCACCAGCTTGTTGATGGTGGCATTCCTCACATCCTTGGGTAGATCACTCTCTTCCTCGCTGCGGACCGGATAAGCGTCGTCCACGTATAGAAAAGCATTTCTTTCGAGCCCGACGTCGACGAAGCACGCCTCCATGCCGGGGAGCACGTTCTCAACCTTGCCGAGATAGAGGTTACCCACGAGCCGCTCGCTCACCGGACGCTCCATGTAAAGCTCCACGAGCTTGGCATCTTCTGTTATCGCCACACGCACTTCGTCCCGGTCCGTGCTGACCAGGATTTCCTTCCTCATATTCCCATCCCCCACCTCAAAGAAATCTCGTCGCCCCGGTTCTTCACAGCTTCCAGGGCAAAACCTTGTGTTCTCCCTCCCGACGGTACATCGCCAGACGGTGCATCCCTGCGTCTGCGGGATTGCTCACCGCGCAAATGCCCCGGGGCAGCCTCTCCACCAGGGCATGCCAGAACTCCCCCGGCCTGACGTTATGCTGGCCGCCGAGAGCCATGTCGGCCCTGATCCCGATGGAGTCAGTGGCACCCACAATGTCTATCTCGTAGACGTGGGGCCGGATGTCCACCCAGCGATCCGGCTTTTTCCTCCGCTTCCTGAGGACTTTAACCTCCCCGGCGGAGCAAAAGACGCGGGCTGCGTGACGCCATGCCCCGGGCTCACCGTCACATACGAAGAATCTGTACCGGGAGGCGTTGATAGCTGCCGTGAGACTGGGGCCGGCCGCGTCCACCGGGGCCGCCCGGACCGCCGAGAAGCAGGACGGAAAGGCCCCATTAAGCGCGTCTCTGAGGCAGCATTGATTGACGTCTTCCTCAAGCAGAATGTCAGCGAACTCGGCATCGCTGGACAGGCCGACGGGTCGAGCCGCGGCGAAGGATACCTGGGGGTGTGGGTTGAAGCCCTGGCTGTATGCCACGGGCAGCCCGGCCCTCTTGATACAGCGCATGATGACCCGCAAAAACTCGAGGTGAGACACCCACCTGACCCGGCGGCCTATGGATATCTGTACCCGCATCCTTTCACCCACGCTCATCCCTCCCGTCGGAAGAGACCCTGCAGCTGACACCGCGGGGTGAGCAGACCCCGCAGCCGGAGCATTCCTCCCAGCGACAGTCTCCGGTGCTCCTCTCCGCGTACGCCAGCCGTCGTTCTCTCAGCAGGAATGCCTCGCTCACTCCTGCATCGAGATGGTCCCAGGGCAGCGGCCTCCCGGGAGATCGTTGAAGGGTGTATCTCTGTGTCTGCACGCCGCTCTGGTAAAAGGCTGTGTGCCAGTCTTCGGCTCTGAAGTGTTCACTCCATCCGTCAAACCTGCATCCGTTCTCCCAGGCTGCCTGGACCGCGTCTGCAACCCGCCGATCCCCCCGTGACAGCACACCCTCGATTATACTCATCTGGGGGTCATGCCAGCTGAATTTGACCCCCCGCCGCGGCAGCTCGCGGCGGAGGAGATCCAGTCGTGTCTCGAATTCCTGCAACGATAACTGTTCCTCCCACTGAAAGGGTGTATGCGGCTTCGGTATGAAACACGCCACGCTCACGTTCACCCTCAGCGGCCTTGCTGACTCCCGGAACTCGTCATAGGTCTCCCCTGCCCTTTTGACGAGAGCAGCTATTCCCCGCACGTCCTCCGCCGTCTCCGTGGGAAGCCCGATCATGAAATACAGCTTCACCGTGTCGCATCCGGAAGCAAAGGCCGCCCTCAGCGAGCTGATGTAGTCCTCTTCGGTCACCCTCTTGTTGATGACGTCACGCAGGCGCTGCGTACCGGCTTCGGGTGCGAGGGTGATGCCGGTGTGACGAACCTCCTGCAACTTACGTGCCAGCCGCACGGAAAACTCGTCCACCCGCAGCGAGGGAAGGGCCACACTGACCCGGCTCTCCGATAGGCGGTCGGTCAGTCTGTCGGTGACCTCCTCGATACAGCTGTAGTCGGTGCTGGACAGTGAAGCGAGGGAAACCTCCGGATAACCTGTGTTACCCACGATGTCGCAGCAGAGCTTTACGACATCGTCCGGATCTCGCTCCCGCACCGGGCGGTAGACCGTTCCGGGCATACAGAACCTGCACCCCCTGGTACACCCTCTGAAGATCTCGACGACGGCCCGGTCGTGCACGACCTCAGCGTAGGGCACCACCGGCCGCTCAGGAAAGGGGACCTGATCCAGATCAGACACGATCCGCTTGGTCACCCGCCGGGGAGCCTCACCGCGTGGTGTCACGCCGCTGAAGCAGCCCTCTTCATCGTAGACGGCATCGTAAAGCGCGGGGACATACATGCCGCGGGTCGCCGCTGCCCGCCCGAGGAATCCCCGGCGCCCGCCCGGGGACCCATCGAGCTTCCAGGACCGGTACTCATCTATGAGCTCAACCACCGCCTCCTCACCGTCACCCAGTACAATAAGGTCAAAGAAAGGTGCCACCGGCTCTGCGTTGAAAGCACACGGTCCTCCTCCGATGACGAACGGGTCCTCTTCTCCCCGCTGTTCGGCCCGTATCGGAATCGAGGCCATGGAGAGCATGTTCAATACGTTCGTG
>PWUB01000265.1 GCA_003563755.1 Clostridia bacterium | reverse complement strand
GGCCAAAAGCGTTGCCGGTCCGGTACTTTTTATATCCACCCCCGGGGCGATGAGCTCCACCTCGGGGCCAGTGGCGGAAAATGCCGCCAACTCATCCGCCCCGTCGGAGGCGGATACCGCCAACACCGATTCGTAGGCGGCGGGATAAAACACGTCGTCCCCGTCCGAGCCGCCGGAGACGTTACCCGCGGCCGCCACCAGCAGATGACCGGCAGCAAAGGCTTTTCCGCAGACCTCCCCCAGACTCTGATAGTTCACTTGCGCGCCCAGGCTCATATTGATGATCGGTATGTTCTTTTGCACCGCCCATTCGATGCCGGCCACCAGATCGCTTATCTGACCGGAACCCGTCCCATCCAGCACGCGCACCGAATAAAGATCCACCCCCGGAGCCGCCCCCACCACGCCGCGGTGGTCATCCAACGCGGCCACCGTGCCGGCTACATGCGTACCGTGCCCGTACGGGTCCCGATCCCATTCGTCCTCGTACACCAGGTCCATGCCCCCGGCCAACGCGGGCAAATCCTCGTGCCCCGCGTCTATTCCGGTATCCAGTACCGCCACTCCCACGCCCGCGCCGGTGGATCCTCCCCAGCTGGGGAAGGGATATTGCTCGGGACCGAATATTCTGTCTATGCCCCAGGGCACGCTCTGGCCCAGAGCCTGCACCTCGCCGTCCGGCTCCACGTAGCGTATGCCGGGGCGGGCGGCCAGGGTCCCGATCGCCTCCTCCGGCAAGGTGGCGGCGACCGCATCTATCAAGGTAAATTGACGACGGATCTCTCCGCCCAAACTGCCGACCTCATCGTGGCGGGCGATCTGGGTGCGCATCTGTCCCGGGTCAAACCCCACCAGTACATCCACCTCATCCGCATTCGCCTCCGCGGCTGCGGGGATGGCAGTGATGGTGAGTATCAATATGATCGCTAGCAATATAGCTGCCAATCGAAACTGTTTCACATCCAGTCTCCCACTATTGCCGGTCGGTTTGTCGAAAACGGCCCATCGTTTGATGCATTGTTTCCATTTACCTGAACACTGTTTCGACGAGCTGTTACCGGATTCCTGCTCGAGTCTCCCGCCGAACTACGCTACGGCGGTCAACTACCGGAGATGCATCCCCAGGACCACAACCCCACTCACCAACGCCAGCAGCATCGGCCACTTCACCCAGTCGCCGGCATGCTGAGCCACGAACTTAATACCCAGCCCAATGGCCAGCAGCACACCGCTGCCCCGCATCTGACATTCCATTACCCAGGCCAGCAGCGGATTGCCTTCCTCAATCACGCCGTGGACCAAGCCGGCACGGGTCAGGGTAAAGTCCACTGCGGTCAGAATGAATACCGCCAATAACAGGGCGAATACTCCGGGGGATACGTTGTAGCTATACCGCTCCTTAAACCGAAGTTCCAGAGCCCAAAACGCTGCAGCCTCTGATCCCACAAGGGCTCGGGGGCATTTCGGGGAGTTGATATGTAGACAGAATATGTGGATATCTATGGTTGCCGAGGGCAGGTCTATGTGCCAGAATAGAGTATGGTCAAAAGGTACTCAGGCATGTATCTTGCCAGGATTGAAAGGAAATACAAGGACAAGACCTACATCAGCCACCTGGTGAGGCGATCCTACCGTGTCGGGAAAAAGGTGAAACAACAAACACTGGCAAACGTCTCCCACCTGCCCCCCGATATCATCGAACTGATCGGCGCCGCGCTCAAGGAAACCCCCTTCGTACCCGCCAATGAAGGATTCGAGATCATCCGAAGCAAGGGCTGCGGGCACGTAACCGCGGTTCGCGGAATGCTTCGGAAGTTGGGGCTGCACAAGATCCTCTTTCATCGCCCCTGCTGGGAGAGGGACCTGGTGGAGGCGATGATCATTGCCCGGATCCTGGATCCGCAGACCAAGCTGGCCACGACCCGCTGGTGGCACACCACGACCCTGCCTGAGGAATTGGGACTGCAGGATGTTACCGAGGACGACCTGTATCAGGCGATGGACTGGCTGAGTCAGAGAAAGCCCTTCATTGAAAAGAAGCTCGCTGCCCGGCATCTGGAGGAGGGGGGGCTGGTGCTTTACGATGTGACGTCGAGTTACTACGAAGGATCGCAGTGTTCCCTGGCCGCCTTTGGCTACAATCGGGACGGAAAGAAGGGCAAGAAGCAGGTGGTCTATGGGCTGATCTGTGATCCGGAGGGTCGTCCGGTGGGGGTGGATGTCTATCCGGGCAATACATCCGATCCCGATACCATCAACGATCAGATGGTGAAACTGCGGGAGCGTTTTAGTCTTCGTCGAGTGGTGCTGGTGGGGGATCGGGGATCGTTGACTGATGCTCGCATTGAGGAGTTGAAGAAGGTGGAGGGGCTGGACTGGATCAGCGCCCTTCGGGCCCTGGCCATTCGCAAACTGATCGACGAGGATCTGATTCAGCTGTCAGTGTTTGACACGCGGGGGTTGGGAGAGATCGCATCTTCTGCCTTTCCACAGGAGCGGTTGGTGGTGTGTTACAATCCGCTTCTGGCCGGGGATCGGAAGCGGACTCGGGATGAGCTTTTGTGCTGCACGGAGAAACTGCTGGACGGCCTGGTTCGCCGGGTGAAGGCGGGTCGGTTGAAGAGGAAGGAGAAGATCGGGGAACATCTGGGTCGCATTATCAACCGTTACAAGATGGCCAAACACTTTGAGTGGGAGATTGACGAGGGCCAATTCTCCTACCGCAGGCGAGAGCAGTTCATTGCCCAGGAGGAGGCACTGGACGGGATCTACGTTCTCCGAACCCGTGTTCCCTCGGAGCAGATGGGAGCAGAAGAGGTGGTGCGGGGCTACAAAAGCCTGCGTCACGCGGAGCGGGCCTTTCGAACTCTGAAGTCGGTGGACCTGAGGGTTCGTCCCATTCATCACCGGGTCCCGGATCGGGTCAAGAGCCATATCCTCCTCTGTGTGCTGGCATTCTATGTCGAATGGCATCTGCGGAAGGTGTGGCGTCCGATGCTGTTTGATGACGAGCACCCCGGAAAGCATCAGGATGACTCACCGGTCAAGCCTGCGGTGCGCTCAGAGGGAGCGACGAAAAAAGCGCTGACTCAGAGGCGAGATGATGGAGAGAGGGTTCACAGCTTTCAGACCCTTCTGAAGGAACTGGCCACGCTCACCGCCAACGAGGTGAGGGTGCCCGGCATGAAGACTGACTCCTTCACCATGCTGGCAACCCCCACACCGTTGCAGAGAGAAGCCCTCGAGCGAATCGGTGTCAACCTGTACCCTGCGGGCCAAAATCACAGAGGACGTTGATATCGGCATCATCCACGCCGACACCACCTCGGTGTCAGTGCAGGGCACATACGAGGGAGACGGG
>PWUB01000052.1 GCA_003563755.1 Clostridia bacterium | reverse complement strand
CTGCTGGTGCTGGGTCTGTTGCTGTCGGGCTGCACGATACCGCCTGACAACTCGACCGGTACTGGCGAGCCGACACGCATGACCCAGGCGCTGGCTGCCGATATCGACAATCTCAAGCAGACGGCCGATGAACAGGGAATGGTCACGGCGGTCATCAAGCTGGAAGGCACATCGCTGTCTGGTCTGCGCCAGGAAAGGGTGATTGGGGAACTGAAGAGACATTCAGGCGACAGCCAGAAGAATGTGATCCAGTTTCTGGAGAGACGGGGCGCGACCGTCTTGAACACCTTCTGGCTCACCAACGCCATACTGGCCGAGGTGCCCATAGACATCCTGGACGAGTTAGCATCGTTTCCCAGCGTCGTAAGACTTTTCGAGAACTTCACGATAGCTCTCCCTGAGCCAGTTGAGGATGGAACTCATGCCGGGGCCCTCTCGCCGGGCTATACGTGGGGGCTGGAGATGATGGGAGTGCCTCAAGTTTGGGACACCCTGGGTGTCACCGGCTCCGGTGTACGGGTGGCAGTCCTCGACACGGGCGTTGATATAGACCACCCCGACCTTGCACAGAAGATGTGGACAGACAACCCCGGCGATCCCACCTATCCCGGCGGATGGATTGAGTTCGATCTGGCTGGCAACATCATTGCAGGCTCGGTCCCTCATGACACAGATGGACACGGCACCCACTGCTCGGGCACGGTCCTCGGAGGTGACGAGAGCGGCATAGCCATTGGCGTCGCCCCCGACGCGATTCTCATGCACGCCTTGATGATGCCGTACGGAGGCGGGTCATTCGCCATATTCGTGGCAGCCCTCGAGTGGGCGGTAGACCCGTTCGACCAGCACGGTCAGCCGGCAGGCGCACCTGCGGATGTTGTCAGTCTCTCTGGAGGCCCTCCCTCACCCCAGTACGTTGATATCTTCATAGAACCGATTGAGAACATGAGGGCGGCCGGTATCGTGCCTGTTATGGCGCTCGGCAACGAGGGCGAAGGATACACCCGAAGCCCGGGCAATATCTACGATGCCTTCGGCATTGGGGCTACCGACTTATGGGATGAGGTTGCATCGTGGAGCAGCGGAGACCTCATTGACTGGCCGGCATCACACCCTGATCCATACGTGAAGCCCGACTTCAGCGCACCGGGAGTGTCGGTCTACTCATCGGTTCCCTGGGGATATACGTCGTGGTCGGGAACATCTATGGCCACCCCCCACGTGGCCGGAGCGGTGGCCCTCCTGCTCGATGGAAATCCCGGTCTAACACCCGACGACATTCACAACATCCTCAAGGATACCGCGGTATGGTACGACGATTACTATCCTGACCCACCCTGCAACCGCTACGGATGGGGCAGAATAGATGCCTTTGGGGCGGTATCTGTGGCAGTCCTTGAATCCGGAATCGAGGGATATGTAACGGATGACGACACAGGCGACCCGCTGAAGGGCGCGCGGGTGTCAATACCGGAGACCGGGCAGACACGGTCCACAGGTGACTCGGGTTACTACCGGTTCCACCTGCCGGCAGGCAGCTACAATCTCACCTGCAGCCTGTTCGGTTACTACGAGAGCATCGCCGAAGTCGAGGTTATGGAGGATCTCTTTGCCTCGCAGAACTTCACGCTGGAGCTCCTGCCCACCGGGCTCATAGCCGGTAACGTGACCGACAGCGACACCAGCCTGCCGATAGAGGGGGCAACCATCACCATACCCGGTACTCCTCTCAGCACCAGCACCTCGGCAGAAGGCCAGTATTCCGTAGAGGCGCCGATCGGCAAATACGATGTCAGGGTCTGGGCACGGGGTTATCGGCCAGGTCTTGTGACCGATGTGCACGTAGCGGAGGCTGATACTGCGATTGTCGATTTCGCCCTTGAACGAGTTCTGGCGACGGTGGCCGTGCTGGGCGACCACCAGTCCCAGTTGACAGACCTTCTCATGGCCAACGACTTCTGGGCAGAAGAGAGAGGATGGGATGTGATTCACGATCTCCGCTGTTACCACGCTATCGTCGTCAACCGCCCGCTTGACCCGGGCCGGTCCACCTTCATGGACTTCCTGGAGGCGACCAGCGATAACCAGGTGGGCGTCGTGTTCACCAGTTCGTTCCCCGGCTCATTTGAATCATACGGGATATCCCTCCTGGAGCGGCACCTGGGCGATCCGGCCGGGCAGTGGTTCGAGTACGGCACCGGAGACGTGTACTACAAAGTGAGTGAGCCCCATCCCCTGTTCGATGGACGGGATGAAGGAGACGAGATCACGATCATTACAGGTGGTGACCGTGACTACTCATGGTTCTCCGGCTACTCAGGTTATACCATCGCCGATATCGGATCCGAGCAGGCAGGAACGCGGGGAAACGCTGTAGCCCTCAACGCCTACGGAGACAGCCTGCACGTGCTCCTGGCAGGTCTGGCACCGCAGTGGTACACGAGTGTGCCCCACTGGACCGATGATGCGAAGGAGATCTTCGTCAGTGGGATACTCGCCGCCGCCGGCCTCATCGAGCTCGAGCTTGTGGTCGCCACCACCGAACTGCCTACCAGCGTGGTGGACAGAGAATACCAGGCAACCCTGAACGCGCTCGGTGGCAGCAAGCCCTATTCCTGGAACATAACGGATGGCGATCTGCCACCCGGTCTGGATCTTGACGGCGAGACCGGCGTCATCTCGGGGACACCGAACGAAGCCGGCACCTTTCACTTCACCGTGCACGTCAAGGATGCCGCCGAAGCCACTGCAGCCAGAGTTCTGTCCCTCTCCGTAATCGCCTTTACCGAGTTCATCACCGATCCTGAGGGCGACCAGTTCGACGGCTACGGTCCCGACATCGTGGGCATCGATTATGCTCGCGAGGAGAACGCCGTCTACTTCCGCATCAGGACCGCAGAGCCGATCGACCCATACGATACCGTGAACTACATGTGGCTCGACCTGGATCTAGACCCCTCGACCGGTTTTGCCTCGCCTTTTCCTGAGATTCCCACCAACGACATCGGAGCGGATGCCGCAGCACTGATCATCCCCGGCTACCTCTATGACCACGCGGTGGAGGAACTGCCGCTACCTATCAGGATCGAGGGAAAGGACCGGCCGGTGCCCGGCAAGACTACGGTCTTGTCCCCAGCCCTGCATGGAGTTCTGCTGCTGTGGGATCCGTACTGGGGTGGTTTCTATGACGCGGGCATGTTCTCAGTGTTCCTGGATGGCGACGAACTGTGGTTCGGACTGGACCTTGACATGCTTGATGATGACGGGCTGATGGCTGTCGTCAACGTCATCGGCACCCACTATCTGCCCACCGACGTGGCACCCAATGAAGGCCACGGGATAACCGGAGAAGGCCCTGATCTGATCATCGCCGACATATGG
>PWUB01000113.1 GCA_003563755.1 Clostridia bacterium | reverse complement strand
GAGTTCCTTCTCGCTTCCAGTGGTGTGGCCTCTCTACCATGATAAGGGGGTGCCCCTTGCACTGTCTCCCCTGTCGGGCCAGTTATATCCTTGCGGCTTTAGTCATCGCTGCTACAGTGGGCTGGTTGGTGCTCGCACCGACCGTGGGCGCTTCCCTGCCGCCAGACCTGGAAACATCCGAACTAGCACTCCTTTCCGAGTTCTTCGATACCCTCCTCATCGTTGAGAGATCCCGTGACCTCGCCGAGGGCCTCGACCGCGAGCTCACGGATACACAAGCCCAGATCGAAGAGATTGAGAACCGCATATCCCTCGGCGAGGAGGGATACCTGGAGGCACGATCCCGAACCGCAGCGGCCCTGCGCTGGCTGCACCGGATGGGGCCGACCTCATACCTGGAGGTGCTCCTGGGATCCACATCCCTCAAGGACTTCATGAGAAGGGCGGGCCTGGTTACCGCTGCCGCGCGCGGGGCGGTGATCGCCCTGGCCGACGTACAGTCTGAGAAGGAGTCACTCGCGTACATGCAGGAGGAGCTGGAGCTGCTGGCTGACAAAAGAGACTCCCTCGCTGAGCAGCGCGCGGATCTGGCTGTAATTGAGGAGGAGTTGGAGAAGAAGCGGCGCGAGCTTGAGAGTTCATTCGGTGCACGGTGGCCCGCCTTGGAGGATAGTCTCATATCCATGGTGAAGCAGTGGGATGAAGAGGTGCGCCCCTTTGTCGAGGATCTTCCCGCCAGATTCGCGCACCTGGCACAGGAGGACGTGGTATTGGAGGACGTCAGCGTAGAAGCTTCTATGTTCACCGTGAAGGCCCTGGTTCCCGCCTCCAGCGTGAACCAGCTGTTCGCCGGGCGACCGGGTCTGCGAGGTGCAGAATTCCACTTCGAAGACGGTGAGGCATACCTACTCATACGGGGGCTGGACACTGTCATGATAGGTGACCTCTCGGTGGACCGACGGGGTCTCATCGTATATGAGATCACCTCGGTGGAGTTCGGCGGGCTCGCCATCGAGGACAGTGAGCTCCTGGATGCCGTGGAGAGGATAACCCTTGACCTCGGACCGGCACTGGGGGGACTGACACCGCGGAGCCTCACGGTGAAGGAAGGTGCGGTGGAGCTGGTCCTATCGTTACTGCCGTGATCCGGCGGGGAGGAGAGACGATTCTTGATCGAGGCACAGAGCCTGGAGAAGGTATATCCTGACGGCACAGTCGCCTTAAGCGACATCACTCTCACGATCAATGAGGGGGAAATGGTCTTCGTCAGGGGGCAGAGCGGTGCCGGAAAGACCACCCTGTTCAAGCTGCTCATGGGCATAGAGAGTCCGTCATCGGGATCGCTGCTGGTTGACGGCCTGTCCATGGATCGTTTCAGCCCGATCTCACTGAGAGGTCTCCGCAGGCGGGCCGGGGTGGTGTTTCAGGACTTCCGTCTCCTCAAGGGCAGAACCGCCCGGGAGAACGTCGAACTCGGCATGCGGGTCCTGGGCATCAGCGGTGCCGAGATGAGCTCCCGCACCTCCGAGTACCTGGAGAAACTGCAGCTTCAGGACAAGGTCGACACCCTGGTGGAGCTTCTGTCCTGGGGCCAGCAGCAGAGACTGGCCATGGCCAGGGCTCTCGCCAGGCGCCCGACCCTAATCCTCGCGGACGAACCCACCGGCAACCTGGATGAGGAGCTGGCAGCCCGGGTGCTGAGCCTGCTTCTCGAGGCCCGGGGAGGCGGAGCCACGGTGCTGGTGGCCACCCACTCGTCGGAAATACTCAACTCGGATCACCGGATCGTAACCCTGCAGCACGGCAGGCTGGTACACGATACCCACCGGGACGGAGGTCGGGGACATGAGACTCGCTGACCTGTCCTTTTTCGTCAGGGAGGCTTTCCGCGGAATGAGGCTGCAGAGGACCAGCAACATCGTGTCAGCGGCCTGCATAGCCCTGGCTTTTGTCAGCCTGAGCCTGGTGGTGGGGTTCTGGGCAAACATGGAGTACATGTTGGAGGCGGCCCGGTCCGAGGCCGAGATAGTCATATACCTCGCCGAGGACGCGACGACCGCCGATGCCGATGCCCTCTCCGATGTGCTCAGCTCTCATCCCTCGGTATGGTCGGTGCAGGTCGTGACACCGGAGGAAACCTTCATCCAGGTCGAGCGGCTGCTGGGACCAGGCCTCAATCTCGGTGAGGTGCTGGAGGGCTTCAATCCCTTCTCTCCATCCCTCGAGGTCGGGGTGTCCCCGGAGGATGCCGGTGAGGTTGCAGGCATGGCCCGCGGTCTGGGCGGCGTGGAGGCCGTCAGAGACAATGAAGAGGTCCTCAAAAGGCTGGCCAGTCTGACGACCGCCGTGAGGTGGGTCGGGGCGGTCGCGATGCTGACGGTGGTCCTCATCACCCTGGCCCTGGTTTCGCACATCATCCGCCTCGGCATATCCGCCCGCCGCGAGGAAATGGAGACCCTGCGCCTCCTGGGTGCCTCGGAGTCGTTTCTGGCGATGCCCTTCATAATCGAGGGGGCGGTGCTCGGCGCATCGGGAGCGGTGATCTGTCTAGCGGTTCTCGGCGGCGCCGGTCCCTGGCTGTACGGGATGCTTCACGCGTCCCTGCCCTTCATCCCCCTGGTGTCACCTGCCGTTCTCTTCCGCCTTCTCGCCTCGGCCATCTCCATCCTCGGACTCACCGCCGGTATACTCGGTTCGCTCATCTCCGTGCGGTCTGCCTGAGCCGGGGGTGCAGATGCCCTGCCGGCGTAGGCGGGACGAGCCTTCATTCGACGGGTTCACCGCCGAATCCCTTCCCTGGTACTGTGCTCTTCAGCCCCGGCGGTCTTTGATAACTGGCTCCGTGTTGTGCACAGAGGATGTTCACACGACGCCCTCGAAGAATGCGAAGATATGTCGTCCACCCGGAGGCTGTGCTGCCCGACCCGTGTGAACGAAGCTGCCAGGTGGACGTGCTGAACTACAGAGAGGATGAGCGATTTGAACACGGATCCGAAAAGAGCGCTGAGACCGCAGGATCTCACCCGCTTCACGCCCCTGGGAGAGCCCCAGATATCCCCCGATGGTGAGATGGTCGCCTTCATCCGGCAGTACAGCGACCTCGAGGAGAACACCACCCGCACCGAGATCTGGATCGTGGGCGGCGACGGGAACCCCCGCCGTCTCACGGCCTCGGGAAAGCGGGATACTGCTCCCCGCTGGTCGCCCGATGGATCACGGCTTGCCTTTGTGTCCGACCGTACCGGGAAGAAGCAGCTTCATATCATCGATCCGCGGGGAGGAGAAGCGGAGCTGGTAGCCACCGAGGAGGAGCCCGCTTCGGCCCCCGCGTGGTCCCCGGACTCGTCGCGAATCGCCTTCGCAGCTTCGGAGGAGATGGTGCCAGAAGAACCCTTC
>PWUB01000110.1 GCA_003563755.1 Clostridia bacterium | reverse complement strand
GCTGATAGATCATAACGCTCAGGGGGGTGGCCGGATTACTCCGGAATCACCGGCCGATTTGAAACGGAATGGGTGGCCGGTTTGAAACGGAATCGGTGGCCGATTTCACGCGGAATATGCAATTTCCACAAGAAATACCTTTCCATCCTTGACTGGTAAGGGATTAACGCCAGTCAGGGGAGGGGGAAGTTAGGTTAACGGAGTAGTACTAGAACCGGGCCAGAATCTCCTCCAGCATCTTCACCGTCTCCGGCGTCTCCTCGACCCACATCACGTAATGTGGATCGTTGATGTTGCCCGATATGTTCGGCGAGATTTCGAAGCGGGACTCGGGCAGGCCCGAGATCTGGCTCAGCAGCCTTCTTCTGGCCTCGAGCTCCCTGAGTGCATTGTCACCGCGGGTCGAGTCTATCGGAATCCGTATCCTCCTGAGTCTGCCATCGATGACCCTCAGTGCTTCGGTGACCTCGTCCCTGGTGTGCGGCTCGCATATGACCATCAGGTCGCGGCTCAAACCCGGGTAGTTGAAGGTCTGGGTGCTGACGGAGTCAAAACCTACCGCCTCCAGGCGGCTCGCCGCGTCCTCGGCCGCCGTATTGCTGAGCTCGTACACGAACACAACCCTGTCCCGTGAGGATGCGTTATCCACCTGCCCTGCCAGTAACTCGATCTCCGGCCAGCGCGCCAGGACGTCCTCATCGAAAACGAAGAGGCGGCGGTTCATGACCAGGTATCTATCCGGAGCCACCCCGAGATCTCCCATCAGCGTTACCAGGCGCTCCGGGGTAATATGATAGGTGGTTATGACGCCGAAATCGAGGGGTGTTTCCCGGAGGCTGTTCGCCGGGATGTCCACTGCTCGAATGAGCTCACGGAGCTGAGCCAGCGCCGTGGCGGTGCCCCGGGCCCAGATAGTATCGGGGTTAGTATCCACGCTGACGCTGTTGAGGGATATGCCGATGGCGCTGATCATGGGTATGAGGGTGTCAGCGGTTATGTGATCCAGCTGGTACTCACGGAAGTAGATCCGTTCCTCCTGCTCCTGCTCAAAAATCACCGGTGGCTGGAAGGGATCCCATGTGAATTCATCGGTATCCGGGGTGGGATCATCCGCCTTGGCGAATGCAGACAGATGCTCGAACCGCACCCCGGCGAACACAGCCCCTAACAGTATGCCCGCTATACACACCATCAGCACCGTGTCAATCCACCTGTGCGTCGAGGATGATCTCCTGCCGTCATGCATCTTCTCCACTCCCCTACTTCCCTGCATAAAAAGCGCTCCCCCTCACGCTGATCGACAAGTAGGGCAGCTCGGCACGTCCCCGGCCCATTTCCAACTCGTCGATCCGGATGGCCCTGGGGGAGTTTTCGATATTGTCCAGCAGATCCACGAGATGCTGGTAGCGACCCTCAAAACTAAGGCTTAACGGCATCTCAACGTGATCATCCCTGTCTATCCGCTCACCAAACCGGATGTGTACCATGGATATCTCCGCAGCGTCAGCAGAACGCTGAAGTATCCGTATGAGAGAATCCTCCTCGGAGCTTCCCGGCATCAATCGGTCCAGGAGAGCCATCTGGGTTCTCATCTCATCTTCTCTCTGGGCCAGCTGCCTCAGGTTTTCCAGGCGGGCTGCGAGCCGGACGACGTTCATATCCTCCTCTTGCACCCGGTCAACGAGGTCCTGCCGTGCCGAGAACTGGCCGTATATGAGGAATATCATGATGCCCAGGATAACAATCGCCAGAACCCAGAGCCAGCGGCCCGAGCGCACCTCCGAGCCTGCCATCGTCAATCACCCCCGCCCACGGGTATGACATACGGTTGTCCGCGATCCACGGCAGATGACATTTCGAACACTACGAGAGTCATGCCCTGGTAAGTGCCAACCGTGGAATAGACACAACGGATGTCACTCAAGTGCTCGATCCCGTGCATGTCCTCGATCCACTGAGCTGTTCCCGGATGGTTGAAAGTGACACCCCGCATCTGCACCTGCCCCGTGGCGGGGGCCTCGGCTTCTTCCCCGTTGGTGTCGTGCCGACTGGTGATACGCAGTTGGGTGAGCCACACATTCTCCGGAATGTCTCTACCCAGGGTGACCAGCACGCCCTGCCAATGAGGAGGACGTCCCATGGCTCGCACCATCGTGGCCATCCTGTCGTCCAGCTCAGCCTCCAACGCCCTGAGCGGTGCGTAGGTAGCGATCTCAGCCTCGGTAGCTGCCCGCTCCTCCTGCAGGCTGTCGAGCTCCGCCCTGAGGGCAACGTTTGACGTCAGCAGGTAGAAATATGCGCCGACTACCAACAGCAAGACTGCACCGCCGATGGACACCCACATCATGCGACGTCTCCGCTGCTTCCTGGCCTGTACGATCCTTGGGGGCAGCAGATTGATCCTGACCACTAGTCTCAATCCTCCTCTAATCCGCGGAGGGCCAAGCCAAGACTCACCGCGAGGTCAAGTCCCCCGTCAGGCAGATCCACATTCTGAACCCGGGAAGTATCGATCCCGGACAGTGGGTTCACGGTCCCCACGGGCATATCCAGCTGCTCCTGTAGCAGACCGGGCAACCCTCTGACACGGGACCCGGGCCCGCCCAACATGATGGCATCAACGGTCTCTCCATTACCTCGAGAAAGAAAGTAGTTCATCGAGGACCGCAACTCGTCAGCCACGATCCTCCCCCACGTTGCAAAAACTTCATTGCCGTCCAACACTGACTCTGAAGCACCAGTGCCCCTCACGATTTCCTCGTGGACCCTGAAGACATCACCTATCTGCACTCCCAACCTTGCCGCGTAACCCTCCAGGGACACGGGCAGGATCCTGGCGAAGCGCACCATACCCTCGAGGACGACCACCGCACTGCCCAGGCCGTTTGCCAGGTCAGCGATCAGAATCGTACGGGGGTCATCGGCGGGGACATGCCTCATGAGGGCTAGAGGTGACGCATCTATGATGCTGGGCTTCAGCCCGGCACCCTTCAGGGCAGCGAGACTCTTCTCCAGCTGCTCCCTCCTGGCGGCCACCAGGAGAATCTCCAGTTCGGCCCCCTCTTCGCCCTCGATCTCCCTCAGGACTGAGAAGTCGATGACCAGTTGTGATACGGGAACGGGGAGAAGATCCTCCGCATGAAGCCGTAGGGCCTGACGCAGCTTCTCTTCAGCGACCCTGGGAAACCTGGTGAGCCTGAGGAACATCCCCTGGGACGACACACCCAGGACGACCGACTTGGACTTGAGTCGGTGTGAGGACCACAGTTCCTGCAGACCCTGACTCACGGCCTCTATATCCTCAACAACACCGCCTGTCACGGCCGATGTCGGTATCTCAACGGTACCCACGGCATTGAGGACGGGAGCCTCTGGTCTTCCGCGCAGCTCGACCGCTCTCAG
>PWUB01000007.1 GCA_003563755.1 Clostridia bacterium | reverse complement strand
TAGCTCCGCCTTGTAGTCCTCGCCCTGCTCTCGGAAGAACTCCACGGCCTCCTCACGGTCCATGACCACCCGCTCGGTCGGCAGGTCCTCCTTCACTATGGTCTGCATCTCTTCCTCGATGCGGGCCAGATCCTCGGTGGTGATGTTGTCCGGCAGGTCGAAGTCGTAGTAGAAGCCTTCCTCTATTGAGGGCCCTATCCCCAGCTGTACGTCGTCGTAAAGCCGCTTGACCGCCTGGGCCAGCACGTGGGCGGCGCTGTGACGGTATACCTCGCGTCCCTCCGGGTCATCGAAGGTCAGAATCGTCAGGTGACCACCGTGTTCGAGGGGCTCCGACAGCCCCACGATCCTTCCGTCGAGCTTGCCGGCCACGGCGTCCCTGGCCAGGCCCCTACCTATGGACATGGCGATCTCAGAGACCGTGGTTCCCTCCTGATACTTCTTGACCGAGCCGTCCGGCAGTATGATATTGATATCCGCCAATCTCGACACCTCCCCAAAAAACAAGACCCCGTTCCCGAAGGACGAGGTCGTCGCGGTTCCACCTTCCTTGGCCGCAGGTGATCATGCGGCCCACTCAGCACCCTGTAACGGTGGGTCACCGGCCAGGTTCGGACTCTGTCCTTAGCTGGCACTCGGGAGTGGTCCCTCCCCGGTGCGGGCCAAAAGCCTTTCAGCCGATGAGCTTCCTCTCTGGTCGCCGCGCGCCTCGGAGAAGTGTGTCTCCTTCATCGTGATGCGTATCCGATTATTGGTCGTATTATATCCACACCGGGTCTCGTTGTCAAAGAAGCCCGTTGCAGAACCACCTTGCGGCCTCAGCCGCTCCTCTTGAGCTTGCCCGTACGCAGGGCATAGCGCTCACCCAGGGAGAACACCCACAGCCCGGCGGGAATCAGCACGACGCCGAAGGCCAGGAGGATGAGGAAGTACCTCCCCAGCTCTGTAACTCCCGCACCATGAAGGAGGGCCTTTCGCGCCGCCTCCAGGGTGTAGGTGGCTGGTGACAGCCGGGAGAAGGGCTGCAGCCATCCCGGCAGCACCTCGGTTCCGTAGTATACACCGGACACCAGGAGGATCATGCCCTGGATGATATGGGTAGCCTGACTCCCCCGCTCCGGGGACATCAGCGGCAGCACGGCCGCCATCAGCCCGAGGCCGATGAAGGAGAGACTGGCCGCCACCAGGATGAGCAGGGCCGCGATCAGGTTGGCACCCCCCAGGTCCAGGGAGAAGAAGAAGGTGGCTGCTCCCAGCACCACAGCGGTGCGTATGACACCGTACAGGGCCGCGTACATGCAGACGCCTCCCAGGTAGGAAGCCCGTCGGATAGGGGCCATGAAGGTGTATTCGATGGTCCCCTCCCAGCGCTCCCAGGATACGGTCTGGCTGACTTCGTTGAATAGGACCGAGAGGAAACCCCAGAGAAGTGCCCCGGTGACCAGGTAGAGCACCAGGCCGTCTGGATCCGTACCGACGGCATCCGCAGTCTGGTCCACCCCGATCAACCCGATGGTGAAGGTGTTGATCACGGTGTAAAAGAGAAACACGATCTCCCAGCTGAGATACCGGCGGATCAGGTTGAAGTTTCTCACCAGGATCCCCCATGCGGCACCGAACTCGACGGACACCACCGGACTCCCCCTGAAGGTTTTCTCCCGCTTCTCAGTCTTCATCCGCCATGGCCTCCTCCCAGTCGCGTC
The DNA here is from genome assembly GCA_003563755.1 of Clostridia bacterium. Next base: position 1,705 of record PWUB01000007.1, on the reverse strand, counting down.
CGGTCACGGACATGAACACGTCCTCCATCGACGAGCCCTCCGGATCATCCGTGTACTGACGCTTCAACTCATCCACCGTTCCCAGGGCCACCACCCGTCCGCCGCTCATGATGGCCACCCGGTCGCACAGGTTCTCAATCTCCCTCAGGTCATGGCTGGTCAAAAGCACCGTCGGCCTGTGTTCGCGGTGGTAGTTCTCGATGAACCCCTGGACTTCGCGCTTTGACCTGGGGTCAAGCCCGGTGGTCGGCTCATCAAGGAGCATCATCTCCGGGCTGCTCATGAGGGCCCGGGCAATGGAGACCTTCTGCTGCATCCCGCGGGAGAGATTCTCCACCGGCCTGGAGAGGTATTTCTCCTCGAACCCGAAGGAGCCAAGAATGTCGCGGGCCAGCTGGTATCCCCGGGCCGGACCGATCCCGTACAGGCGGGCGGCGTAGCTGAGGTTCTCCCAGGCGGAGAGCTTCTTGAAGAAAGCGGCATCCACGGATACCCTGTTGATCAGCTTCCGCACCGAGCCGGGGTCCTTCACCACATCGTGTCCGAACACGGTGACCGTTCCCCTGTCGGGCAACAGCAGGGTGGCGATAAGACGGATCAGGGTGGACTTTCCGGATCCATTGGGCCCGAGTATGCCGAATATCTCTCCGTCCCTGACGGAGAAGGATACATCCCGTACCGCCCAGACGGATTTCTTATTGGGCAACCACCTGCGGATGCTCCATCGGCACGATGCGTCACCGTTGGTCTTGAAAGGCTGGTGTTCGTAGAAGACCTTGGAGGCCCTCACACACTCGAGAGCTTTCATAAAGGCACGTCCCTTCGTTACGGGGCACAACCAGTTGAGATGGTACGAGCCCGGACGCACCCGAAAAAGAGAAAGGGTCCGGGCTTCCGCCCGGACCGCTGAGAGTCAGAATGTGATCTATCTCAGGGGGATGACCGGACGGATGGACACATGGGCACACTGCGCCCACGGGCGTTGGTGATGGTGATCAGGAATATCCCGTACATCATGTCATCAATCCATCCCTTCCAATCTGGTGTCAACCTCATTAACAATAATACCCTTGGCATCAAGAGTCAAGACCCCGTGGCGGTTGATGCTGAGACAGAGACTCCCGATACAGACAGGGCATCATCGAGTCGACCGGGGCAGTGAAAGGAGTCCTCCCAGCACTGACCCCATCCACTTATATGCTTCATCCTGCGAGTGATCACATGCCTGAGAGATTCTGCGGATGCAACCCTGGTGGCGAAGACCACATGGTGCACCTGTTGACTGCAGATGCCAATGAGGAGCTGAAGCGATATGTGCCGGCACGAGCCATGGATCGTGAGGCACTGTACGGCGTTGTTGACCCTGAACCCGTGCAGCAGACCGCGGGCACCCGACGCGTCTCCGAAGAGGATGTCCAACAGTGGCTGAGAGTGAGCATGCCTGCTCTCACGGGTCCACGCGCTGGTCGGCCCTGGGTCAAACACGTTCTGAGGGAGACATCAAGAGCAACCGCACCGTGGAGTGCGGGATGAGCAACCCGGATTCACCTACCAAACCTTGACGCGGTCCCCCGGGGGCAGTAGGCATTTTACATCTGCCTACCTATGAGGTATTCTTACATAGTGCAGTATCAGGATGAGGCGCAAGGATGCGCACTGTCGATCCTATGGACGACAACAAGATTACGGGGAGCACTGCCATGCT
>PWUB01000057.1 GCA_003563755.1 Clostridia bacterium | reverse complement strand
CAGGCATCTACTTCTTCGGGATGCTCCGCGTCGGCATCCTCGGAAATCTCTTCCTCGTCGGCGCGCTCCTTTTTTTCCATCTCTGGATCCTGACTGATGTCTTTTTCTTCGTCGAACACGTTGTAATGTTCCTCTCCTTCGCCTCTCTCAACGGAACTTCTGCTCATGAGATCCCTTGCAGGAAGGCTTCGTTATCGACTTGGCCACCACGACTACAGTACGAGATCGACCCTACAGGTTCGCGTCATACCACCCCCCATCGTGCAGTATCAAGACAGCGTTGGCACATGCTTAAGATAGCAGACCTTTCGGCTCACTGCCAGCGTGTTGACGGAAGCCAGAAATTATGGCATTTCTCACTTCATCTATACTCTCCTCCGGCGTGGAGGTTCCGCCAACCACCGCGACGGAGTCATAATCCCGGACGACCGCAGGAAATGACTCATTGGCACCTTCAACGTGGAAGGTAGGGATTCCTGCCTGCTCACCTACATTCACCAGGGAAGTGGTGTTCGAACTGTTCCTGCCGCCCACCACTACGAGGCACTCCACCTCGTGCACCATCTGTCTCACCAGTTTCCGCCGGTCGCTGACAGAATGACACAGGGTATCCTTGACCTCAACGGAGCCCGTGCGGTCCCGAACGGCCTCGAGTATCCGTTCTCCCCTGTCCGGGTCGAAGGTGGTCTGAAAGAGCACCGTCCTGTGCTCCGCCCACGGGAGTTCCTCCGCCTCCGCGGCGCTGCACACGGTGCGGCCCTTCTCACCGCACCGGGCGTACACCCCCTGCACTTCGGGGTGGTCACGGTGGCCGATCACCACCACCTCCTCGCCCAGCTCCCGGTGCCGCTCGGCGGCCCGCTGCACGCTGCGCACCTTCGGACAGGTGGCATCGACGACCTCCGCCCCCCTCTCAAGCAGCTCGCATACAATCTCCGGGGCGACGCCGTGGCTCCGGATGATCACCACCGCACCCGGCGGCACATCCTCCGGGCGGTGGACCGCCCGCACACCGCTGAAACGGAGTCTTTCGACCACCAGGGGGTTGTGCACCACCTCTCCCAGGGTCACCACGGCGGCGTCGGGGTGTCCCTCTGCGGTCTGTAGGGCAGTCTCCACCGCCCCGCGAACCCCCCGGCAGAACCCGTCCTCCGCCAGGTGAAGAATCCTCAGGGTCCTATCCCCGCACCTTATCTCCGTGGTCTCAATCATCGAACAACTCTCCGATCGCATCCCTCAACCGGTGCGTCAGGCCCGCCAGCGCGGCCTGGCGTCCCCCGGGCTTCTCCACGGCGACCCCCTCGTGGTGTATGGGTCTGCCGAAGCGGACGCGCACCTTTGACAAGGGCCGGTAGTCTCCCCGCACCGCCGCGGGAACGATGGGTGCCCCGCTCTTCATCGCCAGGTACGCGGCACCGTTGGTGAAGTCCGCCAGCCGTCCCGAGGTCTGCCTAGTACCCTCCGGAAAGAGCCCGAGTACTCCCGCCGATTTCAGCACTCCCGCGGCACGCCTGATCGCCTCGCGGTCCGTCCTTCCCCGGCGCACCGGGAAGGCCCGCACCCTCGGCAGGATGAACCCGAGAATCGGGTACTCGAACAGCTCCTCCTTGGCCATGAAGTGGACCTTGCGGGTGGCCACCACCGCGATCAGCGGGGGATCCCACCAGCTCACGTGGTTGGAGCATATGATGGCTGCGCCTTCAGGGGGGATATTCTCGATTCCCTCCACGCGGATGCGGAAGACGACGCTCATGAACGCCCTGAACACCGTGCACGCCACCCAGTACAGCATAGCCTCAACCCCTCCCCCGCAGCGCCCGCACGCGGTCGGCCAGGATGAACACCATCTGCGTCACCACGTCCACGCGGTTGAGATGGGTGCTGTCGATGATGATCGCATCCTCCGCCGGACGCAGGGGCGCCGTGGCGCGGGTGGAGTCGATCCGGTCCCGGTTCACCACGCTCCGGGCGGCCTCCGCCCAACTCAACTCGCTGCCCCCGTGGCGCAGCTGCATAAGGCGCCGTGCAATGCGCACCCCGAGGGCCGCGGTCAGGTAGATCTTCATCTCAGCATCGGCGAGGACACACGTTCCGATATCGCGGCCGTCCATCACCACCCCGCCGGCGGCGGCCAGCTGGCGCTGCTTGTCCACGAGTGCCCGACGCACCCCCGGGGCACGGGCCACCACGGACACGTGCTCATCCACCTCACCCCACCTCAGCTCCTCGGTGCAGTCGATCCCCCCGAGGTGGATTCGCATCCCCTCCCGGGGGTCGGTCTTGAAGCTGATGTCCAGGTCGGAGGCCAACTCGACCAGCAGCTCCTCATCGTCGGAACCCATCCAGGATCCGCTGTAGAGGGCCTGCAGCGTCACCGCCCGGTACATGGCCCCCGAATCGATGTGTCGAAAACAGACGCGGCGCGCGAACATGGCGGCCACGGTGGTCTTTCCCGCACCGGCGGGACCATCCACCGCCACCCTGGGGGACGGTGCTCTCTTTGCTATGTGGGTGGATGTGCTCATCAGAAAGCCCCTCCCTGAAGAGGGGTACCAGAGAAACGAAAACCGACAGCCGTACGGCACTCTACTGTGCGCAGCAAGCATATGCACGACTCGTAGATTATCAAATCTGTGTGCGGCTCCGAATATCGACGGTCCATTCAGACGCCCTCGGCAAAAGACATTTTCGGCCTCCCGTTGTGCTCAAATTATACATCCAGCATGCTCCGAGCGCAACGACCGCCCGCATCGGTCACCTGTCCGAGATGAGAACCGATCCGATTATCTCCTCACCCGCCACCACCGACCACTCGCTGCCCAGGGGGGGGCTTTGTATGCCCCGGGCGGCGATGACCCGGACCCGGACCGGCGGGCTCCCATCTTCCAGCTGCAGTCCGAGGGTGTCTCCCCCGCGCACGGTCACAGTGACCCTCCATTCCTCGAAGGCCGCCACCCTCCGCCCATCGATACTCACCCACGCCCCCCCGGCCGAGGGGCGGTTGATCAGGCCCAGCACAACCACCTTCTCCCCGGTGTGAGCGCCCGTCTCCGTCAGAGGGGCGGGCGTCCCCCCGGCCTCCTGCAGCCAGAAGGGCCAGCTGTCGAAGTTTCCGACCTCCTGTACCGGGCCGGCGGACCCGATAAGCCTCACCACCACGAACACGAGGACCGCGGCCATGAGGGCGAGCTGCAGCCGCCTGAGGAGAACACCCGACCTCTCGCGCCGTCCGGCCCTCTCCCCGCGGCGGACCCAGGTGCGCCAGTTCCCCGAGGTGCCTGGAGTCATCGTCTTCCCCCCTTCGCCTCTCTGCAGAAGACTATGCCCGGGGGGTATCACTTATGAGGTCGGGGGCTGATCAGCACCTGGGGTGTGCCCAGGCGGGGGTGGGTCACGATCTCGACCTCTGCTCCGTAGACCTCCCGGATGACCTCCGGGCGCAGGACTTCCTCGGGAGTACCGCGGGCGAACACCGTTCCCCCGAACAGCACTACCAGCTCATCGCAGTAGAGGGATGCGGTGTTGAGGTCGTGCAGGATGGTCACGACGGCGAGCCCGTGCTCCCCTGCCAGGGCCCGGGCATAACTCATGACCGCCCGCTGGTGGCCGAGATCCAGGTGGCTGGTGGGCTCGTCCAGCAGTAGAACGCGGGGCCGCTGGGCGAGGGCCCGGGCCATTATGGCCCTCTGCCTCTCGCCGCCGCTGAGCTCGAGGAACGACCGGCGGGCATACTGCTGCATACCCACCGCCCTCAGGGCCTCGGCGACAGCCTCCCTGTCCTCGGCGGTCTCACCCGTAAGCAGCGACTGGTGCGGCAGCCGCCCCATGGATACGATGTCTCCCACGGTGAAGTCAAACAGGATGTCCCCTGCCTGGGGGAGGACGGCCAGGCGCCGCGCCACGGCGCGCCTCGACCATTCGTCGATCCTGCGCCCCTCGAGAATCACCCGCCCCTTCCGGACGGGTATCACTCCCGTCAGCACCCTGAGCAGGGTGGTCTTACCGGCGCCGTTGGGGCCCACGATCCCCACCACCCGTCCCTGGTGGACCTCGAAGTCGACACCCTCCAAGACGGGCAGGTCCCCGTACCCGGCGTGCACCCCTTCAGCATATAGAAACGGTTCGGTGCCCACGGTCATCACCCCTCACAGCTGCCACGCCCTGTGCCTGACCAACAGGTACAGGAAGAACGGACCGCCCAGCATGGCGGTGATGATGCCGACGGGGAGCTCGGCGGGACTGACGACGGTCCGGGCCAACAGGTCGGCCAGGATCAAAAAGAGAGCCCCCACCAGCACCGACGCGGGCATCAGGAACCGGTGGTCGGGGCCCGCCACCAGGCGGACGATGTGGGGTACGATCAGGCCCACGAAGCCGATGATGCCGCCTATGGATACTGCCACGGCAGCCAGCAGCGACGCCGACAGCAGGAGGTACCTGCGCACCCGCCCGACATCGACGCCCAGGTGTTGGGCCGTCTCATCTCCCATCAGCATGGCGTTGAGCTGTCCCGAGTGCAAAACGAGGGGGATCATCCCGAGGATCATGAAGGGCAGAACGGTGTTGATTCCCTGCCAGTCAGCCCTTCCCAGCCCCCCCATGGTCCAGTACACGATGGCCCGCATTTCCTCGCCGCTGAAGAAGATGAGAAGGGACACCATGCCGGAAAGCATGGCGCTCATCGCCACCCCGGCCAGCAGCAGGGTCATCACCGAGGCCCTGCCCCCGGTCCTACCCAGCATGTAGACGACGGCGGTGGCCGAGAGAGCCCCCAGGAAGGCTGCCAGGGGTACCAGGGCCCCGCCCAGACCTCCCACCATGACTATGGCCGCCCCCAGGGCGGCCCCCGCAGACACCCCGAGGATGAAGGGGTCGGCCATGGGATTTCTCAGTATCCCCTGGTAGGTGGCACCGGCGGCGGCCAGGGAGGCACCGGTGACCGCGGCCAGGAGAACCCGGGGCAGCCGGAGCTGAAACAGGATCACCCGCCAGCTGTCGGGCCACTCATCGGCGAAGGAGCGGCGGGTCAGCATTCTCCAGAGCATCCGCGCCACCTCGGGTGCCGGTATGTGCACGGAGCCGCCGCACAGCGCCAGCACCATGACCAGCACCGTCAGCAGCGAAAGCACAAAAAGGATGGCGACCCGCCTCTCCCTCATATCACAGGCTCCTCACTCGAACAGGTCCGGATGCAGCATCCTCGCTATCTCTCTCAGGCCCTCGACCAGGCGCGGGCTGGGCCTCGACACCAGGTCGGGGTCTATCAGGTAGATGCGGCCGTCTGTGACCGCGGAGAGGTGTTCCCAGCCGTCCCGCTTGCCGGCCTCCAGCTCCGCGATGGTCTCCTCGAAGGTGGTGATTATGATCTCGGGATCCCGGTCGATGAGATCCTCCTTGCCAAACTCGATCCATTCGCCCCCGGCATCCCCCGCTATGTTGACACCCCCCGCGGTGGTGATCAGCATGTCGATGAAGGTGCCGGGACCGGCCGTCATCAGCGGCGGCCACACCTCGTAAAAGACCCGGGGACGCTCCTCATCGGACAGCCCGGCGGCTCTCTCCTCGACATCCTCCAGCTCCCGCTGCATGTGATCGATCACGTCCCCGGCCTCACCGGGTATGCCCATGATCTCGGCGGCCATCTGCACGTTGCGATAGATTCCCTCGAAGGTCTCGGGCTGAAACACCACCACCGTGATCTCCAGCTCGGCCAGGCGCTGTGCTATGTCATCCATTCCCGCCACGGTGAAAAACAGGTCTGCTTCGAGGGAGGCGATGAGCTCGTAGTTGGGGTTCATGGGGCCGCCCACCCGGGGGAGGTTCGCCACTCCCTCTTCGGGCCAATTGCTGAAGTCGTCGACACCCACCACCCGATCCCCGGCGCCGATGCTGAAGAGAATCTCCGTGTTGCTGGGGGCGAAGGAAAGGACCCTTTCGGGCCGTTTCTCGATTCTCACCTGTCGCCCGGCATCATCGGTGATGGTCAGCGGGTAGTGTACCTCTTCTTCCTGCTGCTCGGGTTCTTCATCGGGCGCGGGCTCCCCGGGTTCGGCGGTGGGAAAGAGCATGCATCCTCCCAGAACCATCGCCAACACCAAGAATCCGGCCACCAGTGCTGCGCTGCGAGTCTGTAACACTGCCGATTCGCTCCTTTCATGGTCCCTGCAGTCCCCCGCTGCGCCCACCCACTAAAAAATCCTACCTCCCCTGGGAGGTAGGACGATGTTGTCGGCGGATCGCCGCTCGCACTTCCCCTCTCCGCGGAGGGACAGAGTGGACCCCGTCCGGGCAGGTCTCCTGGCTTCTGCCTGATCCTCCCACTCCTTCCCACTCCGGCTGAGCAGTGGATAACGTGAGAGGAATAACGACAGTCACAGTGGCGGGACCGCGTCAGAATTACCGCGTGCTGCGGTGCACTGAACTTCCCTATTCTCCCCCGGGCCGCAGACACCGGGGGCACCCGTCGGGTTTCCGGTTATGGAGGCATCCCAGCTTCGCCTCTTTTGCTAATGCCATTATAGGGTTTCTTACCATGCAGGTAAACACCCGCGGTGAGATTGAGAGAGAGCGAATGGTACCGAAGCCACCCGGCGGGACCCACACTGACCCCCGCCGGGGGCTCCGTGTTCTGCTTTTTACCGCTCGGGGCTTACTTGCGGTGATCGACACCCGCCAGCAGGAGGAACAGAAGCAGGGTACCGATGTCATCGCGCCTGCCGAAATCACCCCACAGCACGAGCAGCAGGAACAGAAGCAAGATGGACAGATCGTCGCGCTTACCGAACAAGGCACTTCACCTCCTCGGAGATAGAATCTGACCGTCCAGGTGCGTTACATAATACGCGGATGGAATCGGCTATGTTACCATGCACCGCCCACGGGATGGGCCCTGGAATCGCCGGCGCGCTCGCCCCCGCACGGAGAGCAAAAAAAGAGACCGGGCGGGGAGTGGAGCCGCCCGCCCGGTCACGCTCAGCATGCTTCGGTGCTACAGCACCGGATCATGCTCACCAACGGTCGATCCCGGCCGCCAGGAGGAACAGGAGCAGGGTAGAAATGTCATCGCGCCTGTCGAGATCTCCCGCCAGCAGCAGGAACAGAAGCAAGGTAGAAATGTCGTCGCGCCTACCGATGTCGCCGGCCAACAGTATGAACAGAAGCAGGGTGGTAAGATCATCCCTCGCTGCAAGCACCTTGTTTCACCTCCCAGGAGTCAGAAGCATCCGCTCTCTACACGCGCTACATAATACGAAAGAGGCGGGCGTTGTGTTACTCTCCCCCGGTGGGACCTGGGAGCGCGTCGGCTGAGGGCGGGGTGTGTTCTTGACACCTCCTCGGAGTCGTGATTAGAATTGATTGGGATATCTAACTGGTGAGTCATGAAGGAGGGATGCACCATGAAACCCGTCATAGAGCAGGACCTCTGTATAGGTGACGGCATCTGTGAGACGATCTGCCCCGACGTCTTCGAAATGCGCGATGATGGCCTGGCATACGTTATCGACGAGAACCCTTCGGAGGATCTCCGCAGCGCCATCGAGGAGTGCGTCGAAGTGTGCCCCACGGAGGCTATCAGCATCGAAGAGTGATCCCGACAACATAGGTGTGCATGATCAGACGCTCCGCGGCACCGGGAAGCCCGGTGCCGCGAGTCGTGGTGCGGGTCTCAGATCAGCCTCTCCAGTCGGGGAGTCGAAGTCCTGCCGGGAAGCCGCCCGCGCTTGGCAACTCCCTCGCCCCATACTTCCTTGAGATCCATGGTCATGTTGATGGGACCCGTGCCCGCCACGTAGCTTCCCACCCCGAAACCGTCGGCCCCGGCATCACCGAGCTCCCGGATCCTCTCGGGATCGAGGCCTCCGGAGCAGAAGATCCTGACATCGCTGAAACCAGCCAGGTCCAGCTTCACCCGGGTCTCGTGTACCAGTTCGGCGGTCACCCGGCCGCGCTCGGCGGGCGTGTCCAGCCGCACGGCCCCCAGGCGTTGTCCCAGGGAACGTGCCACCCTGAGACTCTCTTCGACCTCATCCTTGAAGGTGTCCACCAGGATGATGCGGGGGTCGCCTGCGGGCATGATCTCGTCGTAGGCCTCGGCCACCTTCAGGGTATCTCCGGCGATTATGATCGGCGCGTGGGGCACGGTTCCCGTCGGTATCCTGCCGAGGAGCCTCGCCCCCAGGATGCAGCTGCAGCCGTCCATCCCGCCGATGACGGCCGCCCTTTCCATCACCGGTGCCACCGCGGGATGCACGTGCCTGGCGCCGAAGCAGATCACCGTCTTGTCGCCGGCGGCCTCCCTGACCTCGCGTCCCCTGGTGGCCCATGCGCTGGCCGAAGCAAGCATCCCCAGGATCAAGGTCTCGGTCATGGCGAAGTCCGCGTAGCTGCCGTGTATCCTCAGGACCACTTCCTTGCGCTCGAACTCGGCGCCCTCCGGGAGGCCGTACAGTTCGGACACCCGTCCCTCCAACAGGTTCTTCACCTCGTCGATGCCGCAGAACACGCCCGGGCCGCTGGTGAAGACCTCCGCGACAACCGGGACGTCGGCAAGGCCGAGGTGATCCAGTATCTGCCGCGTCTTGATGAAGTATATGTCGGTGGTGTGCCCGGCAGCTATCTCACGGTGGTCGGCCGAATTGAAGAGGCGGTCCGGGCTGACGGAGAGATCACTGACCTGCTCGAGACTCACCAGCTCCTGTATATCTCGCGGACCCCCATTCTCTCCTGCAGTCACGATGCCCTCCCGTCAATCCTCATCTTGGATCAACTCGCAGCCCAGGGTGCCCTCCATCTCCGCGAGGGCCCACTCGTGGGCTTCCTCCGTCAACCCGGCCACGGCCCGGGGATCCACCCGAACGCGGTAGCCCCGGTTCTTGGCGTCCGCGGCGGTGTAGAGCACGCAGATGTTGGTGCATACCCCGGCCAGCTCCACCTCGGAGATGGATTTCTCCCGGAGCAGGATGTCCAGCTCCGTTCCGTAGAAGGCGCTGTACCGGCGCTTGGTCACAAGGGCCTCATCACCCATGGGCTGCAGCTCGGACACGATCTTCGCCCCTGGTGTACCGATGATGCAGTGGGGTGGAAACATCTCGAATTCAGCATCATCGGGCCGGTGCCGGTCGCAGATGAACACCACCAGGTCGCCCCGTCGGCGCGCCAGCTCCAATCTCTCGGAAACGGCGGGGATGATCTCCCGTCCCGCTTCACCGAGGGAGAGTGCGCCGTCTTCATCTATGAAATCCCTCAGCATGTCTATCACCAGCAGGGCCCGGTTCGTTTCCGTCATGTCTTCGTGACGCCCCGCCTCGCCTCGACGGAGCATCACATTCCTCCCTTCTCATGAAGAATCGAAACTCGCCACCTCGTGTTCCTTCATACGCTGCCACTCGCCCCTCGCCAGCCCAGCGAGCTTGACTGAACCCACCGCGGTCCTCTCCAGCGATACCACCGGATGTCCGACGGTGGCCATCATGCGGCGGACCTCTCTATACCGTCCCTCGGACAGAGTCAGCTGCAGCCGGGTGCGGCCGGATCGCCCATCGCGATCCAGTATAGACACCCCCTCGAAGGATGCCTCGCCGTCGGCGAGGGGGATCCCGTCGGTGAGATCCTCCAGCACCTCCTCGTCGGGACACCCCTGCACCCAGGCCTCGTAGGTCCGGCGGACCCGGTAGCGGGGATGAGTGATCCGCTGGGCCCAGTCTCCGTCGCTCGTCAGAAGCAAAAGCCCCGAAGTGTCCATGTCCAGGCGCCCCACGGGGAACACCCGCCGGGAAACCCCCGACACCAGGTCCATCACCGTGGGCCGTCCTCGGGGATCGTCCGCGGTGGTAACGTAGCCCGGAGGCTTGTGCAGCTTTATGTACACGTGATCCTGCAACACCCTCACGGCCCTGCCGTCGAAACGGACGTCGGCATCCCGAACCGCCACGATGAAACCCGGTCGTCGCACCGTGCGGCCGTCGACACTCACCCTGCCCTCGAGGACCAGCTCCTTCGAGGCCCTCCGCGACGCCACTCCCGCGGAGGCCAGGTATTTGTCCAGGCGGAGCCCGGGATTCTTGTCGCGGCGGGAGGATCGGTCACTCGAACTCAACGATCATCTCCACCTCCACGGAGGCCCCCAGGGGCAGGTTCGCCATTCCGACGGCGGCCCTGGCGTGCTTGCCCCGTTCTCCGAAGACCTCGAGCACCAGCTCCGATACGCCGTTGACGACCTGGGAGTGGCCCTCGAAGTCAGGAGCCGAGCTGACGAAACCGCTGACCTTGACCACCCGCTTCACCCGCGAGAGCTCCCCCAGTTCGGCCTTTATGACACCCAGACAGTTCAGGCCGCATATGCGCGCCGCCTCGTACGCATCATCGACGCTCACCTCGGATCCGACGTGGCCGGTGTACCTGACCTCCCCATCCTGCATGGGGAGCTGACCGGAGGTGAACAGCAGGTTACCGGTCACAGCCCCGGGCACGTACGCAGCGACAGGTTTGGGCACCGAGGGGACCTGCAGCCCCATGTCCTTCAATCTCTTCTCTGGATTCATGTCAACAAACCTCCCTCGGCCCCCCTGCGGGCGGGCCGTTTTCTCAATTATACCACCTACGGCCCCCGAAGGCTGAACTGACCCGCGGCGGGAGGAGGAGATCCCTCATCCGGTGCAGTCTCCGGGCCGGGGGCCGCTTCGCAGCGGGTGGTCAGCCGAAGAACCAGCGGCATACGTAAAGGGAAGCCAGGACTCCCGCCATGTCGCCGATGAGGCCCGTGACCATGGCGTGCCGGCTGCGGGTGACACCCACCGAGCCGAAGTAGACACTGAGCACGTAGAAAGTGGTGTCGGTGCTGCCCTGCATCGTGGACGCCAGGCGCCCTATGAACGAGTCGGGACCGTGCTCCTGCAGGATCGAGGCGGTGATGCCCAGGGCACTGCTGCCCGACAGGGGCCTGACCAGGGCCAGCGGCAGCACCTCCGCCGGCAGTCCCACCAGCTCCAGGATCGGACCCAGAAAGCCCGACAAGAGCTGCATGGCACCCGATGCGTTGAAAACACCCATGGCCACGAAGATGCCCACCATGTAGGGGAGGATCTCGGGTATGATCTCCAGGCCCTCGCGCCCACCCCTTACGAAGCTCTCGTAGACGGGTACGCCCTTCATGTAGCCGTAAAGCGGTATTCCACACACCATGACGGGTACCGCCCACACGGCGAGGAAACGGACGACCTCCAGCATCAGCTCTCACCCCTCCCCGAGCCCAGCCACCTGTAGATCCTGTCAACCGTCAGGGCGACGGCGCTGGAGCATATGGTGGCCAGAAGGGCCGTGCCCACGATCTCCGTCGGGCCCGACGATCCGGCGGCAGCGCGCAGGGCGATCACCGTCGCGGGCACCAGGGTCACCCCGGACGTGTTCAGGGCTAGGAAGGTGCACATGGCGTTGGTGGCCCGCTCCGGCTGATCGTTCAGCCGCTGCAGGTTCTGCATGGCCTTCAGGCCGAGGGGGGTGGCTGCCGCTCCCACCCCCAGCATGTTCGCGCTGATGCTCATGAGGATGGTGCCCATGGCGGGGTCGTCCGCCGGTACCTCCGGCAGAAGCCACCTCAGCAGGGGCTCCATGAGAGCGGACAACTTGCGTATCAGGCCCGCTTCTTCAGCAATATTCATGATGCCCAGCCACATCACCATCATCCCGGCGAAGCCCAGGATGGTCTCGATGGCCAGCTGCGACTGACCCATCACCGCATCGGTGACCGCCGACACCTGCCCGTCCACCGCCGCCGCCACGACACCGATCACCAGGAGCAACAACCAAACGAGATTGATCATGTAGCCAGTCCCCCTCCCGTCAATCTATATGTGGGCAGGGGCGCCTCCAACAGTGAACTGGCGCGCCAATGGAATCACTGCTTACTCGAAGAGCCGTGACCACGCCCGGGCCCGGCGGGACTCACCCCGTCCGGGCGGCCCGGGACCCACCCGGAAAGGTCGAAACCGTCGCTTTCTCCGATGCAGGTCGATACTTCCCGGGGTGTGAGGGTGAAGGAGGGATCCTCCTGGGCACCGCCTACTACCGATCATCGAAGATCTCCTCGACGGTACTGTCGAAGAAACGGGCGATGCGCAGGGCGCGGCGGAGGGAGGGGTCGTACTTTCCCCTTTCGATGGCAATGATGGTCTGCCGCGACACTCCGAGACCCCGGGCCAGCTCCTCCTGGGTCAGGCCGCCCTCGAGCCTGAGCTCCCTGAGCCTTGAGCCCATTATCCGCCCATCCTCCGGCTGTAGAGCAGGTGTGAGGCCCAGAACACGACCTGGGAGGCGGCGAAGACGGCGAACTGCACCGAGAGGCCTCCCGTCCGCAGGAGAGCATGCAGGGACCAGAGCAAAAGAGCCACGGTAGTGAACAGCCAGGCCGCCCGGCAGGAGTACAGGGCGATGGCAGCGCTCCGCTCGTCTCCCCTATCAAACCCCAGTCTTCTCAGAAAGGACATACGGACACCTCCAGTATCATCGTGGCAGAAAACCCTCCGGGATGTAAAGCTTACTTTACATCAGGAGGTGTCGATGCATTGGGGCGCAGAGGGCCGCAGAACCATTGTCTGGGCCCGTCGTTGTGATATCATGTTTGCATGCAGAGAGGGGATGAGCGATCTTGACCAAGTTGCAGGAAGTCACCCATGATACTTTCCCTACCGAAGTGCTACAGTCAGATGCTCTGGTCCTCGTCGACTTCTGGGCCGAGTGGTGCGCCCCCTGCCGCATGCTCGCGCCCACCCTCGAGGAACTCGCTTCCGAGTTCGAGGATACCGTGAAGTTTG
>PWUB01000198.1 GCA_003563755.1 Clostridia bacterium | reverse complement strand
GAAGTCAGCACCGCCGATCATCTCGTCAAGGATGAAGTTCGTGGTGGAGTTCAGCACACCCTCGAACCCGGTGATGGTGCAGCCCCGCAGGCAGCTCTGCACCAGGTTGAACACGGGCGCCCCGTCCATGACCGAGGTCTCGTACAGGAAAGCCCCACCCGTCTGTTCAGACAGCTCTCGAAGCTCCCTCAGCCCGAAGGCAACGGGGCCCTTGTTAGCCGATATAACGTGCTTTGCACTCCTGAGGGCTGTCCTGGCATGCTCCAGTGCGGGCTGTCCGGAGCGGGGATTTAGGGGAGTCATCTCGAACACCACGTCCGCTGGACACGTCCTTATCAACTCCAGCGTAGAACCCACGGAGCCGGGAAGGCCGGTGAAGTCACCGGCACGCGCATACTCCCTCATCACCTGGTCCACGCCAAGACCCTGCGGTACCGAGAAACTGCCGTGGTTCGCGGTCACCGCACCGGTGATGGATACCCGCACCCCGTAGCCATTTCCCAGCTGGCTTTCCCTACGCGAGAGCAACTCCGCGAGGGCACGGGCTGCAGAACCGAACCCCAGGAAGATGCATCGGATGTGCAGCATCTTTCACACCTCCTCGAAGGAGTGTTGGTATGGCACTGAGGACCGTGGTGAAGAGGTAGCAGGGCGGGGTGAAATTCCTTAACCCTCACCCGATGCTGGAAACAGCCCCGACACCGCGGCCCGCTTCTCCACGGGCCTGAAGCCGAGCCTGTGGGCCAGGCGGACCGAGGGTTCGTTGGCGGCATCACATTCCCAGTGAGGCGTGCGCTTATGCCGGCGGCACTGGTCCAAAAACACCGTACCCGCGTCCGTCGCCACGCCCCGTCGGCGCACCCCCGGCTCCGTCTCGATGCCGATACCCACCGCGCGGGGCCCCACGTACTCGGCGGTGCACCATCCCACGACCCGCCCCCCCAGCACGGCGGCCGTTCCCCAGCCGTGGGCCAGGAAACGTCCCACCGAGGGCCACATGTAAAGGACCTCCGAGTTGACAGTCTCCCAGTTGGCCGGGCCCTCACCACACAGCATGCCCCGGTCGATGGGCACGAAGATCACCCCGTCGGCGCGGGGCGGTGGTCCCTGGATCTCCGGAGGGTCGGGGTGGGTCAACACGAGCTTCTCCCGCTGCCACTTCAGGTACGGGGAGAAGACCGAGCGGAGCTGCTCCTCGATCCCGGGATCATCCGGAATGTCGACGCTGAAGTACTCTTCATCCGCGGCGACGAACATGGGGATGATGCTCTCTCGCAGCAGGTCCCCGAGGGCGTCTCCCCAGCCCCGGGGTGGATCAACGCCGGCGGCATAGAACACGTTGTTGCCCCGTTCCCACAGCAGATACAGATCCCCGTTTGCTGCCGCCCACAGGCGGGCGAGGGAGTTGCCGGCGAGGATCGAGGAGATCACCATCTTCAGGCGCCGGCTGTGGCCGAAAAGTGATGCCAGGGATGATAGTTTCTCGAGATCAACCTGCTCAAACATGAATTCGCCTCCATGTTCTCCGGGGTGCGCGGGTCTCAATCCGCCCAGGTAGCTCAGCACCGTTGAAGGTGGTGGGCACCCGCCCGCACTGCTCCGCTCAACCCCCGTCATCCAACAGTGCAACCGCGGCGGGGAGGATCTCTCCGGCCAGGCCGCGGACCACCAGTTCGGCTGCTTCATCCAGGGGGGTGGGATCCCGGTTGACGATGACCAGGCGCGCACCGCTTTCGACCGCCATGCGGGGCAGAAGGGCCGCTGGGTAGACGCTCAGGGATGAGCCGATGCAGAGGAACAGGTCGCAGCCGATGCTGGCATCCCGGGCTGCCGAGAAGGTGTCCCCGGGAAGAGGTTCGCCGAAGGCCACCGTACCCGGCTTGAGGATCCCCCCGCAGCGGGTGCACCTGGGCACCACATATTCCTTCTCAAGGTGGTCGAAGACTTCCCTCGAACCGCTGCGCTCACCACACTGCAGGCATTCCACCTCCCACATGGTCCCGTGCAGCTCGAGGACGTGTTCTGCGCTGCTTGTCGCCCGCTGGTGGAGCCCGTCTATGTTCTGGGTGATCACGGCCGCGACCTCAGCGCACCTCTGCAGGCGTGCCACGGCGCGGTGGGCAGGGTTGGGCTCTGCGTCGCTGAAGGTCTTCCAGCAGCTGAGGTGAAACTCCCAGTACTTCCGGCGTCCCTCGTCATCAGCCATAAAGCTCTCAAAGGTCATGTCATCGGGGTCGAAGTGCTCCCATATCCCACCGGGGCTGCGGAAGTCGGGAATGCCTGATTCGGTAGAAATCCCAGCACCGGTGAAGACTGCTATCCGGCAGCTGTCCTGCAGCAGGCGAGCAAGGTCGCGGATCTCGTACCTCAAGGTGATTCCCCCTTCCCGGGCAGGGCTCACGGTGAGACGACTTCGTCACAGCACCCCAGCGTTCCTGCCCCCGCGCATGCCGGGGAGGACCGGTGACGAGTCAGGGCGCCCCGACCGAAAAAGCACCACGGCGGGGCGCCCTGGACCCCGTTGTCCGGGGTTTTGAGACGCGTTTGATGTTCAGTCTGCCACCCGGGGCTTCTCCTTTGAGGCCGCGGGCGGTCTCACAGGGGTGGTTCCCTCGATCTCGATCTTCTTCCAGACACCCATGCGGAACCTTGCCAGGAGGACCACTCCCCGGGCTGCCTGCTCCAGGGCCATGGCAATCCAGACACCGACCAGCCCCATGCCCATGTGGATGCCGAGAACGTAGGAGCCAAGCAGCCTGATGCCCCAGTCTCCGACAACGTTGATCACCATTATCACCCGGGTGTCACCGGCGCCCCGCAGGGCACCTGAAAACACCTGGACCGCAGCCAAAAAGGGTACGGAGATGGCGATTATACGCAGGCACGCCACCGTCAGGTCCACAACCTCGGGATCGGTGCTGTAAAAGGTGGCCACGACCCGTGGGGCGAGCAAGAACAGGGCGCCCATCAGCAGGACCAGGGCCACGGTGAACTTACAGGCCTCGTATCCTGACATCTCAGCCCGGTCCGGTTTACCCGCCCCGAGGTTCTGTCCGACCAGGGCGGTGGCAGCGAGGCCGAAGCCGAAGCCGGGTATGAACGACAGGGACCGGATGCTCATGGTGATGGAGTTGGCGGCGATGGCCGCTGTCCCCATCGATGCGATGAGCATGGTGTATATGATCTGAGAACCTCTCCTCACGAACTTTTCAATCGCCGCGGGAAAGCCAATATTGACTACGGACCGGATGATGGCCCAGTCCACCTCGAATATCCTCGAGAGGTTCATGCTGACGACGGAGCGCTTCGTGGCCAGGATCCAGAGCGCGATCAGGCCTGCACTGCCTCGGGACATTCCTGCTGCCAGGCCGGCGCCCGCCACACCCATCGTCGGGAGCGGCCCGACGCCGTGGACCAG
>PWUB01000283.1 GCA_003563755.1 Clostridia bacterium | reverse complement strand
TCCACCTCCCGTGTCTCACCGGCCTCTCGCATCTCGAGTTCCATCTTCTTGACCAGGTAGTAGGCCAAAAAGCAGATGAGCACATGGGCCCGGACCCGCTCCCTCTTAGAATCATCTTCACACTGCACCTCCTGGTGTTAGTTTCGGCATGTCAGGTTCCGTTTCGTTCTGAGATTGCTTTGCTGTGTTGCGCTGTAGCAGTTCCGGGCCTGGAGGCTCGAAGAGACGTCGGTTCCTGGCATCACACAGATGGCCTTTCAGCCGACCCTCATGGTACCAGCGGGTAACCGTTTCCTTGCGGACACCGCATTGGCCTGCGATTTCCGCGGCTGTGAGCAGTCCTCGCTGTCGCAGTCGTTGGTATCGTGTCTTGAGTTTATACCTCTGGGTGATGCAATGCACCATTTTGGCGGTGAACGGATGCTGATGTCCGGAGCGGAAACCCCGGCCGTTGAGAATCTGGGCTGCCTGGGCTTCAGTGTGTTCCTCCAGCAAGTGGTCAATTGCCTCGATCACTGCGCTGGGTGTGCGATAACGTTCCCATGACGGCAGAGGCAGCGGCAACGTGAGAGTGCGGACAGCACCGCCCTTGAAGCGGACGTGGGCGGTGATCTCTTCTCCCCGAATCAGCGTGACATCTTCCACCAGCAGGTGCAGGAGCCGCTTGCGGTCACGCGGTTGGGTGCGAGGATCGTTCCACAGTTGGGGGAAGTCGGTGGCCAGGGCCAGGATGCGGGTCTTCTGCTCCTCGTTGATGACCATCCGATCTCTCTGACGCTGAAGTTCGTACTCCTCCTCGGCTGTCTTCAAGGCGGAGAGAGCCTCGTTCCACTCCGCTTCCAACTGGGCCGCCACCAGGCGGTTTTCCGGATCGACGTTCATGTAGCGGCGCTGAGCCAGCTCCGCATGGTAGCGCACGCGGTCAAGCTGTTGACGCCGAAGACCGTCAATCTCGGCAGCCCGGGTCTCCAGATCCTCTTGGACTCCCAGGGCAACCTCCAGGGCAAGTGGTGCGAACGCCTCCACCACCAGGGCACCGACCGCCGCGTCGACTTCGGTTCCCGCGATCCACTGGCAGGTCGCGCGCCCCTGGACTTGTAGGCCCCAACGACACAGGTACTCGGGAAAGATACGTGTTTTCTTTTGGCGGTAGTGGACCGTCATCCTGCGACCGCACTGTCCACACACGACCAACCCCTGCAGCAGTGCGGTTCCCTCGCGGGGCGGAGTTGAGCGTTGATGTTCTGGCGGGGTTACCCTATTGGCTTCCAGGCGTCGGAGGTTATCCTCGTATTGTGACCAGGAGATGTAGCCGGGGTGAGCCTCGGGGAAGAAAGCGGTCCAATCATCCCGCGGCAGGGCTTTGCGTTTGTGGCCATCGAGGGTCCGCCGGTAGCGATGGCGACCGAACACAAACGCGCCAGCGTAGCGGGGGTTGCACAGTACCGAAAGTGCCCGCGAATGCGTCAGAGGACCCCATCGCAGCTCGCCCTTGTCTGGCCCTGCCCAGATCCTTGTGGGAAAGCTCAGGCCCTGATCGTGAAAGGCACGGACCGTGGCCAGAGCCGACCCGGTACGTCTGAAGGTGGCAAACAGACAGCGGAAGGCCTGCTGCACCTGCTGATCGGGATCCAGAGCCACCCGTTCATCCGGAGTGTACACCAAACCCGTCGGCAGTCGAGTGCGCAGCTCACCCCGGCGGGCCTTGTTCAAAAGCCCACCACGCATGCGCGCCTTGAGAAAGTGCAGCTCCGCCTCGCTCATGGTTCCCTTCAGGCCCAAAAGTAACCGGTCATTGAAGTTGGCGGGATCATAGAGCCCGTCCTCGTCCAGAAGCAGTGTGTTCGTGAGGGCACAGATCTCCAACAGCCGGACCCAATCGGAGGATTTCCTGGCCAGACGGCTCACTTCCAACCCCAACACCATGCCCACTCGACCCAGGCCCACCTCGGACACCAGGCGCTCGAAACCCGGCCTGCCCACGACTGAGGCTCCCGACTGGCCCAGGTCCGAGTCGATGACGATGACGCGCTCTGGCGGCCATCCCAGGGCTATGGCCCGGTCACGAAGGGCGTACTGCCGGCGGGTACTTTCCTGGTGTTCATGGACCTGTCTGTACGTGCTCTGCCGCACGTAGAGGTATGCCTGACGACCGAGGTGCTCCGCGGTCAGCTTCTGTGAATGCAGATCATCCATCTTTTCACCCCCTGACGGCCCCAAGGGCCATACTCGTCAACGCCTGCACCAGTTCCGGGATCTCGAGTGCCGATGGGCTGGGCCTCCCTGGGCCGCTGGTGGCACGGCGGGTGGGGCCTGCATCCGGTTCCCCCGGGGCCAGCAAGCACGCGGAAACCCCCCGATGAATCACCAGCGCCAGCCCGTGACCCCTGGGACGCTCCCGGCCCAGAGCCGCTCTGCGCAGTGCTTCGTAGCGGGCAACCTGGGTCTCGGCGTTCACCTCTTTCACCTGGAGCCCCTTTTTTCGCCCTCCCAGAGGGCGCGCTCGATGGTGCGCGGGTGCACCCGGAGCCCGAAACGCTTTTGAACCACTCGCGCCAGTTTGCGACCTCCCATGTCCGGGTTCTCTGATCGGGTCTGTCGCAAAAACTCCAGGACCTCGGGTTTGAGCTTGTGCCGTCCCCTGGGCCCGGGGCGTTTCCGCTGCAAAGCGAGCAGACCCCCGGCTCGAAAAGTCTCCCGGGCCTGGTAGAAAACCGGGCGCGAAAAGCCAAAGGTGCGTGCGGTCTCCGCCACGGAACGCTTGTCATGCTCCACACGACGCAGCATCTCGTACTTGACCTGCACCAGGTCATGAGGGTCGAAAAAGGGGTTGTCGCCCTGGAACAGCTCGTCCTGCACACGCTCGGGATGGGAGTGCAAAGCTCGATGGACACGCAGTGCACGACGCTTCTCTCGTGAGAGTCGGGGCATACTGCGATCACACCTTTCCCACAGCAGATTGCTAATGCGATTATGCCGCATCCTCCCGTCTGAGTCAATACCCCACTGCCGAGATGACCTTCTACAGCGCTCATCAGGGCCCATACGTCCAGCCATGGCGATCTCGCGACAGCTAGTGCGGCATAATTAGCATGACACCTGCGGCGCATTTGTCTTTACACCTCCTCCTCGGTCAGCACCCGGATCAACTCCGCCACCAGCAGCAAATCGGCGGGGCGAAAGAGCGATCGCCCCGCCGACAACAGCACGTAGGGATCCAATGGCGCCGCGCTCGTCCAGGCCAGTGGAACCTTGACGGAGCGCTTCTGGTCGCGGAGAACCACCAGCGGCCCGTTCCGCCGCCGTTCTACATGCACAAGTTCAAATCGCTGTCCCAGAAGAGGATGAAAAGGGTGCGTGATCTCGACGGCATCGCCGAGACTTGCATTATGAACTGCAGTACAATGGGCGTTCCTTGTAGTGATAAACGGGCCGGATCCTG
>PWUB01000281.1 GCA_003563755.1 Clostridia bacterium | reverse complement strand
TGTTCACGGTCTATACGCGGGCCTGGAGAAGAGACGCCGGCCCTCGCTGCGCGGTGTTCCCCTGGTTCTCACGGGGGAGGAAGTCGTGGTTGACCTCTGTGGGGTGGCTCACGAACGGGGTGTGAAACGGGGGATGCCCGCGGGGCACGTGCGGAACCTGCTGCCGGAGGCCGAGATCATTGAGCTGGATGCCTCCAGCTACGGCCCCGACCTGGAGCTCGTGGCCCGGCTGGGAGCGAGCATATCCCCCCAGGTAGAGGTTCCCTCTCCGGAAAGGATCTTCGTGCAGCTGACCTCCCGGGATGATCCCCGCGAGGCGGTTCTCTCCGCTTTACGCAGGCTCCCCCGGGACTGCGGGCACCGGCTCCTGGCCGGTTTCGCAGGGAACAAGCTGCTGGCGAGAATGGCCGTCCTGGTCATGGAGGACGGTCGGGTGGAGGGTGAGCTGCTCTCAGGGGAGCGGCAGGTGCGTCTTTTGGAGGTTTCAGCGGGAGACGAGAGATCCTTCCTGCGGGACCTCCCGATACCCTTCCTGTGGCTCTTTCCGGAGCACGTGATGGCCCGCCTGGACAGGTTGGGTATTGACACCATCGGGGAACTGGCGGAGGTTCCGGAGAGCCTGCTGAGCGATCACTTTGGACCCATAGAGGGCGTGGTCCTGAGGCGGAATGCCCGGGGCGAGGACTTCTCTCCCGTATCTTCCGATTATCCTCCGCCCCGGGTGGTGTGGCAGCGGAGCATCGACGGCCCCCTGTCCCTGGGCATCACCGAAATCCTGGGGGAGGCTTCACGGCACCTGGCCGCGGGGCTGAGGGATAAGGCCTCGGTCGGACACCAGCTGAGCCTGGGTGGGCTGCGGGATGATGGGCAGTGGGTGCTTCACCGGAGACAATTCTCCAACCCCACGGGCAGGGGACCGTCCCTGCGTGCTGCCCTGGTGAACCTGTGGGAGAAGATCACCCCTTCATCCGGGGGTGAGGAGACCTTCCTCCGGCTTCGGGCGGAGGTATCGGGACTGGTGCGGCAGAGCCTGAGGCAGGGGAGCATATTCTCCCGTGACCAGCGGGAGCGCGGCAGGGAAGGACTGCGGGAACTGGTGGGAAGCCTCAACGACAAGTATCCCGGTGGGACCGTCTTCTGGGGCGAGGAGATTCCCGTGAGCTACAGGGAACAGAGGCTGTCTTTGTGGGATCCGATTAGGCGAAAGGGTGGTGGACGTGGGTCTCCTGGTAGAACGGAAAATCAGGGTTCGCTGTTCTGAGCAGGCCCCGGAAGCGGTTAACCTGGGGGGGCGCTGGCTGAGAGTCACCGGGGTCCTGGATGTGTGGAAGGATGTCGGCTGCTGGTGGCAGGGAGAGAGGGAGAAGGTTTTCTACCGCATCGAGATAGCCGGAGGCGGTGTGCTGGAAGTTTACCGTGCCCTGGGTGCAGATGACTGGATTCTGTACCGGGTTTACGATTGATGCATCATGGGTTTCGTCCACCTGCACACGCACTCATTCTTCTCATTCATGGACGGCGGCAGCAGCGTGAAGGACCTGGTGCGGGCAGCGGCCGCCGCCGGCATGACGGCCCTGGCACTCACCGACCATGATAATGTCTGTGGGGCCGTTGATTTCCACCTTGCGGCGGAGGAATACGGTCTCAAACCCATTCAGGGGGCTGAGGTCACCCTGCAGGGAGGACACCACCTGGTACTCCTGGCCGATGGGCCCAGGGGTTATGCCGAGCTGTGCGGCCTGTTGACCCGGAGCCATCTCGGCAGCGAGCGGAGGGATCCGCAGCTTCCTCCCGAGCTCCTGGAGGAGCTGGGGGAGAACGTCTTCGTACTGTCGGGATGCCGGCGGGGGGAGATCCCCTCCCTGCTTCTGCGCGGGGAGAGAACCCGGGCCCAGAAACGGTTGGCCTTCTACCAGCACCTTTTCGGTGATAGGTTCTTCCTCGAGATCCAGCCCGCCTTTCTCCCCGGAGACAGGGCCCTGTTTTCCGCCATGCGGGAGATGGGGGAAAGGGCGGGGGTGGGTCTGGTCGCCACCAACAACGTGCATTATGCCCGCAAGGCGGACTTTCGAATCCACGATCTTCTGACATGCGTGCGGACCAAAACCACCCTGAGCCGCACCTGCCGGGAACGTCCCCTCAACGCTGAGAACTACCTGAAGGGACCACGCACCATGGGACGGTATTTCCGTTCTTTCCCCGAAGCGGTGCAGAACGCAGAGAGCATCGCCTCCGCCTGCAGGCCTGCCCTGGTGCTGGGGGAACGGCGGCATCCGGCCGCCGACGTTCCCCCCGGGACCACCCCGGGGGAGCACCTGCGGAGGATGGTGTACGAGGGGGGGCGGAAAAGATACGGCCGCATCACCGGGAAGGTCCGGGACCGCCTGGAACACGAGTTGGGCATCATCGAGAAGATGGAGTACGCGGAGTACTTCCTGCTGGTGGAGGAGGTGATCCGCTTCGCCCAGGAGGAGGGAATCCGGTACGCGGGACGGGGATCGGCGGCCGACTCAGCGGTCGCTTACTGCCTGGGTATCACCGAGGTGGATGCCGTGGAGAGGGGGCTTCTCTTCGAGCGTTTCATGAGCCCCGAGAGGGGGGAGAGGCCGGACATAGACATAGATTTCGATTCCCGGCGCCGGGATGAGGTGGCCGACTTCGTGGTGCAGCGTCACGGCCAGGAACACGTGGCGGGGGTGGCCACCTTCAACACCTTTCGGGCGCGGTCGGCGATTCGGGAACTGGGTAAGGTCATGGAGTACGACGATCGGGAGCTGGACAGCCTCGCCAAGACCTTTCCGTGGGGCAGCAGTGCCGCCGACTGCCGCGAGCTGGTCAGGAAGCTGCCGGAGTTTAAAAACAGGCCCCAGGAGGGATGGGAGCGGTACGAGAGGCTATTTGATGCCGCGGAGGCGGTGGCCTATTTCCCCCGTCATATAGGCACCCACCTCGGGGGGCTGGTGATATCAGAGCGTCCCCTGGGGGAGATCACCCCCCTGCAGCGTTCAGCGAAGGGGAGGCTGATATGCCAGTTTGACAAGGAAGGGGTGGAGGACCTAGGCCTTCTGAAGCTGGACCTTTTGTCTTTGCGCACCATGTCCGTCATAAGCGATGTCGTCGACGACATCCGCGGTCGGGACCAGGGATTCCATTACGATGACATCCCCTCCGATGACCCCGACACCTTCTCCATGATCCGAAAGGGGGAGACGGTGGGGGTGTTCCAGCTGGAGAGCTCGGCCCAGCGAGCGCTGCAGGCCCGGTTGGGGGCCAGCTCCATCGAGGACCTCATATGCTCGGTGGCCTTGATAAGGCCGGGTCCGGTCAAGGGGAACATGGTGGAGCCCTTCATCGCCCGGCGGCAGGGTGTCGAGCCGGTGACCTACATCCACCCCTCCCTGGAACCCATCCTGGAAAAGACCTACGGGGTGGTCCTGTTCCAGGA
>PWUB01000210.1 GCA_003563755.1 Clostridia bacterium | reverse complement strand
GAGGGCATGCTTGTGCAAAACTGTGCGCTCCGTGAGACCCTTCGAGCGGGCTGTCCTGATGTAGTCCTGCCGGGAAGAAATACTGCGTGCAATTGAGCTGGGTGAATGGGAGGGTGCCGGGAACCGCAGCCGGCCCAGGGAACGAGTTGGGGTCTTGACCCCATGAGCGCTCAAACCTTAGTATTGGAAGTTGTGCCCCTGCCCCGTCGATATGAAGGAGTAGACCGCATACTGTAGAAGCTGTTACGAGGAGAGGAGAATCACCATGAACATCGCCTTCTTCCTCACGCCCAAGGAGGAAGTAGTATACATATCCATCAACTCGACGATGCGCCAGGCCCTCGAGAAGATGGAGCGGAACCGCTACACCGCGGTGCCGATCGTCGATGAGGACGGATCCTACATCGGCACCCTGACCGAGGGTGACCTTCTGTGGGAGATGAAGCGAAGGGATGTCTTCTGCCTGAGGGATCTCGAGAAGATCCCCCTCGCCGAGGTCGAGCGGCGGTTTCAGCATGATGCTGTCTCCGTCTATGAGAGCATCCAGGCCCTGCTGTCTTTGGCGCTGGACCAGAACTTCGTTCCTGTGCTCGACGACAAGGGCGTGTTCATCGGCATCGTCACCCGCAAGGCCGTCATAGAGTACTTCGCCGAGGAGTACCTGCAGGAGCACCGGCTCAAGGGTATCTTCGGCAGCAGAGGCGGGTGAGTGACGGTACCTCTCCCACAACGTCCGCCTCCCCAGTCCGACCTCACGGCTTCTGACGGGGATCCAGGGCCTCCCGCAGGCCGTCCCCGGCGAAGTTGACCGCCAGGACCGCGACCATGATCGCCACTCCGGGGGGTATCCACAGCCACGGGCGAGTGGCCAGCACCGTGTACGTGGTCGCCTCGTGAAGCATGTTTCCCCAGCTGGCGACGGGCTGCTGCACGCCCGCGCCGAGAAAACTCAGGGAGGCCTCTATGAGGATCGCCTGGGCGATCAGCAGGGTGGCGGAGACTATGACCGGTGAGAGGGCGTTGGGGAGGAGATGGCGGAAGATGATGCGCAGGGGAGTGGCCCCCAGGGCCCGGGATGCCTCCGCGAACTCCATCTCCCGGAGGCGCAGGAACTCGGCACGCACCAACCGGGCCGTCCTCGTCCAGTACACCAGGCCGATGACCAGCATGATGTTGTAGATGCTGGGCCCGACCATGGTCGCCACGATCAACACCAGGAATAGGACGGGAAAGCATATCACCGTGTCCGTGAATCTCATCACGGCGCTGTCCACCCACCCGCCGAAAAACCCGGCGGTGCATCCCATGGTCACGCCCACCACCGTGGATACGGCCACGGCCACTATACCCACGCTCATCGATACTCTGCCGGCATATATGAGCCTGCTCAGGACATCCCGCCCCACGCTGTCGGTGCCCAGGGGGTGATCCAGCGAAGGCCGGGCCCACACAGCGTAGCTGCCGTCGGGATTCCTGAACGAGCGGTACGGATCGTGGGGTGCCAGCTGGGGGGCGAAAAGGGACGACAGGCAGATCACGATGAGCACGGCACCTCCCGCGGCAGCCAGGCGGTGCCTCGTGAACTTCCCGTACAGGGAGCGTATGCCGTACCCTCCCCCGTCGTGTCGAGGATCCCCCGCTCTCAGCCTGCTCAAGCCTTTCATGTGATCATCTCCTCAAGTGTACTGGATGCGCGGATCCACGAAAGCGTACAGTATGTCGGCCAGGAGGTTTCCCCCCAGCACCAGGGTGGAGGTAAGGAGGTTCAGGCCCATCAGGATCGGATACTCGCGGGCAAAAATGGCGTTGACCCCGAGCCTGCCCATACCCGGCCAGGCGAAGATGGTCTCGACGATGAACGATCCTCCGAGGAGAAAGGGAACGGTGAGGCCGAACATGGTGATGACCGGCAGCATGGCGTTGCGCAGGGCGTGACGGTATACCACGGTCCGCCCCGGCAGGCCCTTCGCGCGGGCCGTACGTATGAAGTCCTGGCCTAGGACCTCCAGCATGCTGGATCTCGTGTACCGCATGTTGGAGGCTATGCCCCGCAGCGCCAGGACCATCATGGGAAGGACCATGTACCGGAGCCGGTCGGTTACGAGGGACAGTCCGGCGAGACCGGCCCCGATGGTACGGTAGCCGGAGGTCGGAAACAGGTTGAGCCGCAGGGAGAAAATGTACACCAGGAGAACGCCGAAGAAGAAATCGGGTATGGAAAGGCCCCAGAAAGCGAAGAGAGTGAGGATGTAGTCTGTGACCGAGTGCTGCCGCAGCGCCGAGATCACCCCCAGGGGCACGGCGATGAGATAGCTCACGATCACCGCCGACAGGGTCAGAAGCAGGGTCGCCGGCATGCGCTCGAAGATCATCTCCGCCACGGGCCTGCCCGTCTGCACCGCGTATCCCAGGTTGCCCTGCAGCACCTGTCCCAGCCACCGCACGTACTGGACGTGCAGGGGTCGGTCCATCCCCAGCTCCTCCTGTATCCTGATGTAGTCCTCGGGACTGGCATCGGGATCCACCATCATCATGAGAGGGCTTCCCGGCGCCAGCTGCATGATCCCGAAGGTCACGGCGGTGATGCCTACCAGGAGAGGCAGGCACGCCAGGATCCGCCGCAGTGTGTACTCACCCAAGACAATCACCCTTTTCGTTGGGGGAGGGGCGGCCCGCCCCTCCCCCGCGGCATCATCCGCCGTCGGATACGTACCACTCTGTGATGTTCTGCAGCTGGCCGAGGGCATTGGGTTCGAAGTTTCCGAGCCGACTGTGGGCCGCGCTAACCTGCACTCCCGAGTACAGGGGCAGCCAGGCCACCTCGGTGCCGAGTATCTCGAAGAGCTCGTTGAAAATCACCCGACGCTCCTCGAAGTCCATGGCGCCTCGCGCCTCCGCGAAGAGCTCATCCACCCTGGCATTCACGTAGCTCACGTAGTTGTGGCCCCGGGGCGAAAGGTTGGCCGAGTGAAACTGCCGCTCGATGGGCTGGGGATCCGCCCGGACACTGAGCCCGAGGGTGTACATGTGGTAGTCGTCGGGGGTGTGAGCCCTGCCGACGCCCTGCGAATCCCGGGGCATCAGCAGGTGAGTCATGGTGGCGAAGTCCACCGCCTGCACATCCAGCCGAAAACCGACATCCTCCACGTCCTGCTGGACCATGGCCGCTATCCTGTTGGCCTCGTCACCGGATGCGTGGTTCCACCTCACCTCCGTGGTCACCCCGTCTCTGACCCTGATATCCCCGTCGAGCACCCAGCCCGCTTCATCCAGCATTTCGCGGGCGCGGTCCGGATCATACCCCCAGCCCTCGAACTCCTGGGGATAGGCCCAGGAGCCGTGGTAGTAGGGTACGGTGATCGGTACACCGTGGCCGTGGGTGACGGCTGCCGTTATGGCCTCCGTGTTCACCGCCAGGGCCACCGCCTGCCGCACCCGTACGTCGGAGAACACCGGG
>PWUB01000095.1 GCA_003563755.1 Clostridia bacterium | reverse complement strand
CGTCCTGTTCTCCGGCTCGGTGATCATCGAAAACATCTTCTCGTGGCCGGGACTGGGGACTCTTTCGGTCAACGCCGTGTTCATGCGTGACTACATGGTCATCATGGCCTTTAACGTGATAGGAGCAGCCCTGGTCATCGCCGGTAACTTCATCGCCGACCTCCTGTACGTAGCGGTGGATCCCAGGATCACCTATGACTGAGGGGAGAGGACCCATGGAGCGCGAAGAGCTGACAGCTGCCGAGACAGAAACGTGGGCGATGATGGTCTGGAAACGCTTCAAGCGTCACCGGCTGGCCACCGCCGGGCTGTTCATCCTGGTGCTTCTCTACCTCATGGCGGTCCTGGCACCGTACATCGCCACCCACGAGTTCGCCGCCGTGGAGCCGACGAACCGGTTTGCACCGCCGAGCCTCGATAACTACTTCGGTACCGACCGCCTGGGCCGTGACGTCTTCACCCGGGTCATGTGGGGCTCGAGGGTCTCGCTGACCGTCGGGCTCGTGGCAGCGGGAGTCTCCGTGGTGCTGGGAACGGTCATCGGTGCGGTATCCGGATACTGCGGGGGATGGGTGGACAACATCCTGCAGCGCCTGACCGAAATCGTCATGTGTTTTCCGACCATGTTCTTGCTTCTGACCATCATCGCCATAGTGGACAGGAGCATATTCAACATCATGCTGGTGATAGGGATAACCTCGTGGCCGGGCCTGGCCAGGCTGGTCAGAAGCGAGGTGTTGTCCCTGAAGAAGCAGGATTTCACGGAGGCAGCCCGGGCCATGGGGGCATCGGACTTCCGCATCATATTCCGCCACATACTTCCGAACGCCGCCGCCCCCATCATCGTGAACACCACCCTGCGCGTGGCCGGAGCCATACTGGCGGAATCGAGCCTTAGCTTCTTGGGTCTCGGTGTCCAGGAGCCCTTCCCCAGCTGGGGAAGCATCCTCAACGCCGGGCGCAGCCACCTACGGAGCGCCCCCTGGATAACCCTGTTCCCCGGGCTCCTCATCTTCATCACCGTGCTGGCATTCAACTACGTCGGTGACGGATTCCGCGATGCCCTGGATCCAAAACTGAAGGAGTGATCAGATCAGGCGCCGTATGAGTTCCTCCCGATCCCCTGCCAGGAGATACAGCGGTGGAACATCGATCATGGTGTGTGCTCCCGGAGTGAGCCGTGCGGTGGCCCGGGCGGCGCAGACCATCACCTCGGCGGTCATGGCCGGGTTCGTCCCGCGCATGGAAAACTCGACCGTGGTGTTGTGGGCGTCGGCGGAGGCTCCCCGGCGCTGGGCGCGGACACCGTGACCCAGGTCCACCAGGCGCCGCACATCATCCACCCCGATGACCACCGTCTCATCCCCGGCGAAATAGGGATCCTCCTGGATCCGGCGGGATACGTCGGAGACATCACTACCCTCCTCCAGCTGCACGTAGACCTCGCGCCTGTGCACCCCGCTCCCCTGGGGTATGGTGAAGGATACGGCATCCCGGACCCCGGGTAAGGATCTGCATGCCGCCCCATGCCCGAGGCTTATCCCCGGACCGAAGTTGGTGTAGGTGATACCCCGGGAGGCCACGACCTCCATCAGGGTCCGTACCACCGAATCGGTGCCCGGGTCCCAGCCGGCTCCGACGACGGCATCCGCTCCCCCCTCACGGGCCGCGCGGTCCATCTCCTGCAGGTGGTTGTACATACCCTCACCATGCAGGTCGAAGCTGTCCACGGTGCTGATCCCGGCGCTGAGCAGCTGCACCGCCTGCTGGGCGACCACCCGGGTCGGAACCGCCATGACGGCCGCATCCACGTCGGAGAGTTCTTCGATGTCGCCTACCACCCTGACATCGGGATTGACTCCCACGGGACGCACGGCCCGCCGGCGCACTATCCCGGCGATCTCCAGGTCGTCCGAACCCTGTATCGCAGCCAGGGCACTCATTCCCACGTTTCCGTAACCAATGACCGCCACCCTCAGCGTCATGACCCTCGTCTCCCTTCTCTTGCACGACACCCTCCGTCACCCCATAAAGCCTATCACGGTGACCAAGGGCAGGGAACACTACCATCCGGGCAGGGGGCGCATGCACCGCGGGTCCTCCGATCCGGTGGAGGGGAAAGCGGGGTATGGGCGCAGGGCAGCTCGAGATCGGGCTGGGCGCATTCAGTTCTCACGCCCTCAGCCGACCGTCTCCTCGAGGACCACTCCCACGGCCACCCCCAGCAGACCCAGAAAGCCCACGAAGGCGAAGTAGATTATCATGCGCCTTCCGGCCTGGAGTATGAAGAAGTCCAGGAGTCCCCATCCGCCTATCTCCGCCCAGAACAGCACCAGGTCTGAACCATAGATGACCACGGGAATGAGGAAGGCGGCGGCGGAAAGCAGCAGGCGGAAAACCGTGTTCTCAATCCTGATGACGAATCCCGCGAACACGCCCATCAACACCGTTAACAGGTAGAAAAACACGTCGGAGACAGGAAAGGGAGCGAAGGCCCTGAACTCCTCGGAGGAGGCGACCAGGCAGTAGAGAATCACCGAGCTCAGGGCGAGCACCCACAGCAGGTATTGGAGCTTATCATGCATCGAATGTGACCGCATGAAACCTCCTCCCGGGCGGCTCGCCATCAGGGGCAACAGCTATCTTGGCAGCCAGACATCAGCGTTCATCACATTCCTTCGCATATCGACCAGGAAAGTGCCCTCCCTCACCGGATGGGTTATCCGAAACCTCATTCGTGCTTCCCACCGATCCTCATCATCGGTCAGGGCCGAAAGATCCATGTACTGGAGATTGGACTCGAGGTTGAACAGCTCCTCGACGGCCCCCCGGGGAGGAATCTCGAAGTCCTCGGGGAACCAGTACGTGCTCACGATCAGCTGATTTTGGTAGTACACGCCGAGGCCCATGAACTCCACCGTCGTGGTGGTAGCCTCGGCCTCATTCTCAAAGGACAGGGTGACCACGAAATCCGGCAGGTCATCGCCGCGCTCGATGCTCAGAAAGCGAACGTCGAATTCCCCGAGGGCGCTGTGTGATTCCCTGAAGTTGGAGAAGGTCCAGCCGGTCAGCACAGCGGCTCCTACCGCCACGGCAACCAGTGCGAATGAAAGGAACAGCTTACGGTGCGTCATCGATCTACCCCCACACACTCGGTGTCCTCCCCTGCCGAGCTTTACCGTATCATATGCGGGCTGCACCCTCAATTGCAGGGAGGGAACCGAGGACCCCCGGCTTAGAGTGGTTCAGTGGGGGGAATACGGGGTGCAGACGGCGAATATCGGCACTGGTGGATCCGGCTCCTGGGTCCGGGCCGGGCCGAGAGCCCGATCGCGAGAGGACCTCTCGAAAGGAAGGAATCACGGATGCTCGACGCTGTAACCTTCGGAGAGACCATGGTCATGATGAACCCGGAAGAAAGCGGTTCCCTGAAGTATGTCAGCCGCTTCTCACGGCACCTGG